>DRNU01000202.1 GCA_011374975.1 Gammaproteobacteria bacterium
ATCCAGTTGTTCGGCAATATGCCCGAGTGCGTCATAATCGTCCGCGGCTACCGTGGCAAAACCGGGCCAGTCGAGATGGCGCAGCAGGGCACGGCCGGCCGGCGTCGTGTTCATGTCCAGAAGCGCCGTGCGCAGGCGCGCAGCGGTGCCTGCATCGACCCAGGGCGCAACCGCAAGCGGCATGTGCGGCGCGCTGCCGGTTTCGGCAACGATCTTCATGCTGTCACGGATATCCGCGCGTGCGCGCCGGTAGAGCGGGAGGATCAGCACCGATGCGTCCGTCGTGCCACGGTAGGAAGACAACAGCGAAGCGTTATGGCTGGGCGTGGCGACCAGGGCCAGATCCCGGTCCGGGTCGATCCCCGAGCCCTGTAACAGGGAACGTGCCAGTACCGTGGCCAGGGCCAGCGGGTCGGTAGTCGCCAGGCGGCGCCCGCGCAGGTCCTGGATGGAATTGATCCGGCTGTCCGCGCGCGTCACGACAACGGCTTTCATACCCGGCCGGTCCACCCGCGCAATGGCCTGGTAACCGGGGTTTTCATGCGCCAGGTAATAGAGGTGCGGCGCAGTAAACAGAATGTCATAGCGCCGCCCGTCGCGTGTGCGGTGCACGAATTCGTGAAAATCCGGTGCGGTTTCCATGCGAATCTCGATATCCAGCGTGCGCGACAGGTATTCCGTGAGCGGTGAAAAACGTCGCACCAGGCGCTCGGAACTGACAATGGGCAGGAAACCGAAGACCAGCGGGTGGTCCGTATCAGGCTGGGCCGATGCCGCACGAAGCAGGCAGACGAGCACCACCCCAAGCACGGAGCTGTATATAGATACTGGATTACAAATATGGCGTAACATAATGTATTTATAGTTATTTATTGTTTCTGCATCAGCGCGGCAAAGTCGAGCAAATACAGCTTACGTTAACTGGACGTATGGCCGGGATATTTTATTCAGCTGGCAACCGTCCGGCGCCCAGCAGGCGCGCCAGTTCCTCAGCCGGTACCGGGCGGCTGTAGTAAAACCCCTGGAAGCTCGGGCAACCCCTGGCCTTCAGAAACTCCAGCTGCGCCAGCGTCTCCACGCCCTCGGCAATAACGCCGAGCCCAAGGTGGCTGGTCATGGCAATGATGGTATCAACAATGGCCGCATCATTGGGGCTGGAAACAATATCGCGCACGAAAGACTGGTCGATCTTGAGCAGGTCCAGCGGCAGGCGCTTGAGGTAATTCAGCGACGAATAACCGGTACCGAAATCATCGATGGCAAAACGAACACCCCTGGCGCGGAGCTCATCCATCTTCTCAATGGTTTCGCCAATACTGTTCATTACCAGGCTCTCGGTGATTTCCAGTTCGATACAGTCGGGGGACACGCCGGTTTCTTCGCAGATGCCAAGCACCTGGTCCACGAAGTTGCTCTGGTGAAACTGGCGCGGGCTGACATTGACGGCAAGGCGGCTCAGCTGTTCACCGATCCCGCAGCGACGCCACTCGCAGACCTGCTGCAGTGCTGTACGCAGCACCCAGTTGCCGATTTCCAGGATAAGGCCGGTTTCCTCGGCTACCGGGATGAACAGATTGGGCGGCACCATGCCACGTTGTGGATGTTGCCAGCGGATCAGCGCCTCGGCGCCAATGATATGTCCTTCGGTATCGACCTGTGGCTGGTAATGCAGCTCGAACCCGCCTTGCTCCAGTGCTTCGCGCAGGTCTTTCTCCAGCGTCAGGCGGGTATTGGCGGCCGCCTGCATGCTCGGCTGATAGAAGCGCACCAGGTTACGGCCGTCTTCCTTGGCGCGGTACAGTGCGCTGTCGGCATGCTTCAGGACATCGTCAGCATCTTCGTCGCCCTCCGGGAACAGTACAATGCCGGTGCTGGCGGTCATGTGGTACTGGTGGCCGTTCAGGTTATAGGACTCTGCCAGCTGGGCACGGACCTTTTCAGCCACCGCCTGCGCCTCGAAGCCCGCCCGTGACAGGTCCTTGTCCTGGGCCGGCAGTACCAGCACAAACTCGTCACCACCCAGCCGCGCCACGGTGTCCTCGGCGCGCACCATGCTCTTCAGGCGCTGTGCCACCTGGCGCAGCAGTTCATCGCCCACCGGGTGGCCCAGCGCGTCGTTGAGGTGCTTGAACTGGTCGAGATCGATAAACAGCAACGCACCATAGACCACGTGACGCCTGGCGACGGCGATTTCCTGTTGCAGGCGGTCGCGCAGCAGACGGCGGTTTGCCAGGTCGGTCAGGTCGTCATAATAGGCCAGGTGTTCGACGCGGGCCTCGGCACGCATGCGTTCGGTTATGTCCTGGGTGGTGCCGACATAGTGGGTGATTTCGCCGGCCGTGTTCCTGACCGCCGTGATGGTCAGCAGTTCGGCGTACAGGTGGCCATCCTTGTGCCGGTTCCAGAGTTCCCCGTGCCACTGTCCGGTTTCAGCAAGCAGGGACCACATATGCTCGTAGAACGCGTTGTCCTGGCGATCGGACTGCAGCATGCGCGGGTTCTGGCCGACGAGTTCACTGGCGGAATAACCGGTCATTGCCTCGAAAGCGGGATTGACCCGCAGGATGGTGCCGTGGGCGTCGGTAATCAGAATGCCGGCGTGGCTCTCGAACGTGGTGGCGGCCAGCCGCAGTTCCTGTTCGGCGATAGTGCTGTCAGTGACATCCTGTACGGTGCCCAGCGAACGGAGCGGAGTACCCTGTTCGTCATAGCTGGTTTCGCAGCGTTCGCGTACATATTTGATACCGCCGCCTGTCATCAACAGGCGGTGCATAATATCGTAGGGCGTCCTGTTTTCTGTTGATGCCTGGTAGGCACGGGTAACGCTGTCACGGTCGTCCGGGTGAACCGCATTGATAAATGCTGAAAAGGAAGGCTCGAAGCTGTCCGGGTCCAGGCCAAAGATGCGGTAGGTTTCCTCCGACCATTGCAGCTGCCCGTTTTCCAGGTCCAGCTCCCAGCTGCCCAGCTGGGCGATACGCTGGGCCTCGGTCAACTGTGCTGTGTGTTTGCTCAGGGTGGCTTCGATCTGCCTTTTCTCCGTGAGATCGCGGATAAAAGCGCTGAACAGCCAGCCCTGGCTCTGGTGCAATTGCGCGACAGTCAGCTCGATCGGAAAGCGCTTGCCGGCCCGGTTCAGCCCCGTGGTCTCCAGGCGCTGTCCGAGCACGTTGGTGGCACCGGTTTCGATCAGCCGGGATATTCCCCGCTGGTGCGCCTCGTGGTGCTCGGGCGGGATGATGGTGTCCTGGAGATTGCTACCCACGGCCTCATCCCGGGACCAGCCGAACATGGTTTCCGCCTGGGGATTCCATTCCAGGATACGGCCTTTTTCATCGGCCACAATGACAGCATCCATGGACGATTCCATAATGCGCTGTAGCCGCAAGGCGTGCTCCTGCACGGTGCGTTGCAGATCGTAGTCCGAGGTAACGTCGCGGAACACCAGCACGACACCCTGGATTTCACCCGCCGCGCCATGAATGGGCGCACCGCTGTCGGCAATCTGGCGGCGTGTCCCGTCGCGGGCGAGCAGCACCGTGTGATTGGCCAGGCCAACGATCTTGCCCTCGCGCAGCACCTTCTCGACCGGGTTTTCCACCTCGTTGCCGCTGTCCGCGTTGACGATATGAAAACTGTCTGTCAACGGACGGCCGAGCACCTCCTGCTGCGACCAGCCGGTGAGACGTTCGGCAACCGGGTTCATACGCGTAATCAGGCCATCGGCATCGGTAGCGATGACGGCATCGCCAATGGACTGCAGCGTGATGTCCAGGTCTTCCTCGCGTGCCGCGATAGCACGTGTCACTGCGCGCTGGTAGGCCAGGATGACCAGGAACAGGTAGATGACCAGCAGGGTGCCGCCGCCCTGTATAAAATACGCGGCCTGCTGGCCGTCATGAATATCGCGGTGCAGGGGGGCCTCGCCTTCGCCGAGTTCATTCATGGTGGTGAGAAACAGTTCATTCGCCTGGATGAGATGTCGGGCAAAACCCGGCGGGCTCTCGTCACTGCCCTGGCGAAGGTGTTCGAGCAGATGGTGTTCCGCATCGACCCAGCGACTGTAACTGGCCACAAAGCGATCCACGCTGGCCGCGAGTTCCGGGTTATAGGCGGCCATTTCCCGGTACTGTGCAAGCATTAGCCCGGCGTCGTTGGCCGCCTGCTCAAGGCGGGTAGAGGCTTGTGACATATCGTCATCTCCCCTGAGCCCGATTTCTACCGCCTTGATCCGGAGCAGTGGCCGGCGCATGGCGTCGAGCATCTGGATCGCCTGCTGGCCCATTTCCCCGCGCCGCAGATGTGCGGGGATATCCCGGACCAGCATGACGCTGCCGAACAGGGCCACCCCGGCCACGATGGCAAGCCAGAGGTACTGACGGGACGGGGTCATCAGGGAAGCAAACAACGAAGTTGGCTTTTTACTGCTGCGCTGCCCGGCGGATGACTTCATGAAACTGAGTTTAGTTTCAATCGCACAATATTGGTAGCAGGACTAATGTATAGAACATGCACCGTATTGCTTACCGCCGGGTGGACGCCTTCCGATGTTCTACTATACTCGTAACTCCAGGCCGCTATGCGCCTCATCAAAAGCAATAAATCGCCACCAGGGGAGACACTGCAAATGCCCGGAGAATATACCGCAACAGCCTCATCATGCCGCCGGAATCGATGGCTAACACTGTGCACCGTGTGTTGCCTGGCCTTGCTGGTCGGCACCGCTCCGGCCAGTTTTGCCCATGGCGATTACCGCAAGGGCAGCCATTTACTCATTTTCGGAGACAGCCTGTCCGATACCGGGAATGCTGCGGCGCTTGGTGCGGGCATTACCCTGCGCCCCTTCGAGGGACTGATCCCGAGCGGGCCTTACGTCACATTGCGTTTCACCAATGGCCGCACCTGGATCGAACGCCTTGCAAAAAGAATCGGCGCACCCGAAACGGCCAAAGCGGTCTTTCAGTTTCCCGACAAGGGCCGGAATTATGCCGTTGGAGGCGGACGGGCCAGACCGGTTCCCGGGAGTTTCAACCTGCCGGAGCAGGTCGGACTGTTTCTCTCTTCTGCAGGCAATACAGTGACGCGCCGGGACCTGGTCGTCATGGCATTCGGCGGTAACGATGTACGTGACGCCATTGTTGAATTCGGCGATGTACTGGCCTCGGGAGGCAGCGTAGCAGCCGCGCAGTTCGCATCCGCGCAGATCCTGTGTCAGGCAGTGGCAAGCATCGAACAGAATATCGGCTGGTTGCACGAGGCAGGCGCAAGAAATCTTTTTGTGATGAACTCGGCAAATCTCGGTGCCACACCCGCCATCACGGTTCTGGGTCCTGATGTATCCACACTCGGGACAGAACTGTCAGCACTGTTTAACCTGTTGCTGGCTAACGGCGACACGCCGTTACCCGGTACCGGCGGTCTCGGCATCTGCGCCCTGGGCATGGCGAACATACAGGGACTGCACGCACTGGAAACCGCGTTTCCCGGCATTGACATCATGCTCTTCGATGTCTTTACCTTGCTGACCGAGGTGACAGCCGAACCGGAGGCGTTCCATTTATCCAATGGAACGGATGCCTGCATAACGCCCGGCGTGCTCGTTGGCGCCATTTGCCGGAAACCACGGGACTATGTCTTCTGGGATGGTATTCACCCCACGGCGGCCATGCACCGCATCGTTGCCCGTGAAGCAGCCGCGCAGTTACCCTCTGCCAGCTTCGCCAGGAAACATGGCAAGCCCCGCCGCCATTTCACACGCCGCGACAAATGAACCGGCAATAGCCGCCGGTTCCGTCGCCGCAATTGCCTAATGGTGTACCGGTGCCGCAGCGTTGCATGCGGCCGTACGGATTCGACATGGCTGCTCATAACTTCCTGCACTTTCATGGTAACCTCCTTGCGCACGGCCGGCTTTTGAGGCTTGTCGCCGGCTACGCAGCGAACAGGCGGCCACAGTTGGGCATCAGCAGAATAGAGGTTCCTTTATGTACAAACGACTATCGACATACATGACCGGCCTGTTTGCCGTGAGTGCGGGCATTTTGGCTCTCAACGCGGTTGCAGCCAGTAAAGCCGTGAACAATATTCTGCCACCGCCTGAAAAAATGTCAGAACATGTGTATGCCTGGATCGGTCCGCTGGACGGGCCGAGCAAGGAAAACCGGGGCTATCGCATGAACCTCGCGTTCGTGGTCGGGACAGAGGCCGTGGCCGTGCTGGACACCGGTTACACACAGGACATGGGCGAGGCCATGCTGGTGCATATACGCAACATTACCGACCTGCCGGTTAAATACGCGGTCAACACCAACTCCCAGCCACACCGCTTCATGGGCAACCCGGCATTTCGCCAGGCCGGTGCCACCATCATCGCCAATACACACAGCGCTGAACGTATGGCGGCCCAGGGCGCCAACTTCGCAGGCAACATCGAGAGAATCCTGGAACTGCCCGGCGGCAGTGTCAAAATCCCGCAGGCACCGGACAGGCTTGTCAGCGAAAAGACCCGGCTGGATCTTGGCGGGATAAGTGTCGAGCTCGACAGTTACGGCCCCTCACACACGCCGGCATCACTGGTGGCCGTCATCACGCCGGACAAAATCGTTTATGCCGGTGACGTTTTATATTCAGGAAGGCTTCTCGCCATCACACCCGAGAGCAACATCAAATCCTGGATTGCGGTGTTTGACGCGTTCAAACAATACGGTGACGCTACTTTTATACCGGGCCATGGCCGGCCCGGCCCGCTAAAGAGTTTTGACTTCCCGACCCGCCAATACCTCGACCTGCTGCTCACCCACATGGATAAAATGGTAGAGGAGGGCGTCGAGGCACAGGATGCCATAGACAGCCTGGATCAATCGCGCTTTTCAAAACTGGCCAATTACGAACTGCTGGCCGGTCGCAATGCCAGCTGGGCTTATCTGGAACGCGAAGCGGCGGCGTTTGAATAAAATGCGACATAACTATAAAAGCCTGTTCCTGATTTTTCTGTTGTTGCCATTCACCGGCAAACTTTCCGCCGGTGAACTCGTCACTTTCCCTTCTGAAGACGGGTTATTGATAACAGCAGACGTCCACGCACCGCACAAAAACAGTGCGGCACCGATTATCGTGCTGTTTCACCAGGCCGGATCAAGCCGGGGGGAGTATGCAGAAATCGCCCCCTGGCTGAATACACTGGGCTACAACTGTATCGCCGTCGATCAGCGCTCCGGCGGGAGCATGAACGGCATTCAAAACGAAACAGCGATCAGGGCTGAAAATGAAAACAGGCCGACAGGCTATATCTCAGCCTTGCCTGACATTAAAGCTGCGCTGGTCTATGCGCGCAGGCACTATGGGAAAAGAGGCGTTATTGCCTGGGGAAGTTCGTATTCCGCTGCACTGGTGCTGAAGGTTGCCGGCGATTCTCCTGCGCTGGTTGACGGGGTACTGGCATTCTCGCCGGGCGAATATTTTGAACGTGCCGGCAAATCCGCGACATGGATACAGGATTCAGCCAACAATATAAAAGTACCTGTATTTATTACTTCCGCTCGCAATGAAGCCGACCAGTGGTCCGGTATTTTTTCCGCGGTTGCATCGAGCAGAAAAGTCGCCTTTATCCCTGAAACAGCAGGCAGGCATGGCTCTCGTGCCCTGTGGAGGAAATACCCGGACAGCCAGATATACCGGGACGAGGCAAAGAACTTTTTACAACGGCATTTTCCCGCCGCTTTTTCTCTCCAGTCAGCAGGAAAACCTTCAGGCTATTGATCCATCTCAATGCAAGTTACTCTCTTTTCTGGCATTAGTATTTCTCACTGGAGCAAGGATTGCGTGCGGGCTGGAAGTCATCTGATGCCACTATAAGCGCCCACGACTAATCCATTGAAAAAGGAGTTTTCAAATGGCAATAGCAACCGCTGAAATAGAGAAATACCTGGTACAGGTAGGCTATGAGTCGACTGGCGGGGCAGGTGGCCCCAAAAGCCGTGGAGTCATAGCTTGTTATGGCCGGGGAGGTTACACCTTCCTGATTTACCTCGCAGCTCCCGGCAGCGCAACTGCTCCGCCCGTGTACAATGCGAGCCGAAAGATCGGATCAATTAATGTTCCTGTTGATGAGATGTCTCATTATGTGGATATATTACGTAACGAGAAACCGCTTTATATGTACATGAACAGTGAAAAACCACAGTGGAATCACATCAGGACTTCAAAAGAGCCGGTTGGTGAAGGAGACCAGTAAAAAATCCATTAGTAACATATAAATTAGGGAGAATTTACTATGCCTGCTAAGAGGAAAACCAAAGTACGCGTTTCAAAAAGGACAGACTTTTCAATATCACTTGCTGACCGGCTAAAGCTGACTCGTATGCAGAGGGCTTACGCACTTCCTTACTATACAATCGGTGGCACAGACACTGAGTACCTGATCTCAAACCCGAATCGCGACCCAGTCAAGGTTGCACTGTTGGTTTTCGGGAAGAAATGCAGAATAGAGAAGAAGAAGCAATTTACATTAAAACCCGATTGCACAAAGAGCCTGCTGTTACGGGCCATAGTACCTGATCATGCAGGTCATGCGATTTTGATATCCTCACTCGACCTGATTTGCCATCTCCTTTACCTGCGAAAAAAAGATATTGCAGTCGTTGGCGGGGAGCTGGCTGGCCGGGACAACCTGTTTTCCTGGAAAGACAAGCAAATATCGCGCACCTACGGTTTTGGTTACCGGGCCAGGGCTCTCGGTCACGATACATTAGGCGGGAAAGTGTTCATCTCCAACCCGAATTCAACCAGGCTGGCTGGCCAACTTGTATTCTATGACCAGAAATGCCGCGGCATTCGACCGCAGCGTATACTGATCAAGCCCGGATGTACTGCCGACTATGCCTTTCCCAAGGGCCGTTATGGATATGGGCGTGTCCAGGTGTCAGACCAGGCCGTAATTAATGTCCTGCATTTTACCGCCAGCTCGAAAGGAGTGGCCGCAGCAGAACTGGTTGGTGAGTCTAACAGGCTAGCCATGCCGCCAACTGACCCTAAACCCGGCAAAAAGATACTGTTAGATGATACCCACGGATGCAGGCCCGGGGTCACGGGCGACTGGACAGAGTACGAGGCTGCTTTGGTCAGTGCAGGGTATACCGTGGCGCACTATACCGCACCATCTGTAACGCTGGCGGCATTAAAGAAACACGATATGTTTGCAATTGTTATAGCCAGGTCAAGCTATACAACAGCGGAAAAGAAAGCAATTTCTGACTTTGTTAACCAGGGTGGCGGGCTGTTGATTGTCCAGGATTTCGGTAATGCGCCATGGTCTGTGCCAACACGAGAAATTCTCAACTATTTCGGTGCGAATGACGACAATAATTTCATTCACGATCCGACCAATAATGTTGGCGGGCAAATAGATGATGTTATTTTTGATTACCAACGCAACTTCCTGGGGCATCAAATCACTAATGGGCTGAAGCAGTTCCATGTAGATGCGGCCACTTCCTTGTCGGGCGGAGAAGGCTGGACCACAATTGTTGAAACCGATGACGACTCTGTTCCTTCAAGGCGGCCGGCTGTTATCGTCCGCTCGTTTGGATCCGGCCGCATAGCCGCATTTGGTGATTCAAACACCTGGGCAGACCACCTGATAAATAACCTTGAGAATAAGCATTTTGGTATACGTTGTGCCGAGTGGTTACTGTTCAGAATATAATAGAATCTCAGCCGCCGCCCGTCATTACGACTCTGGGCGGCGGTTGACTTATGTGACTCTCTTGTAGAAACCATTTAAAGCTGTTGTTGCAACGTGGGCAGGTCAGGCCTGTTCCTGCCGGTCTGGATAAGGTTCTTTCCGGGATATCACTATTTAACATAATATACATTATGCGAAGCATAGGGTAATTCGCAGGAACCCCCTACACCGTATATTTCCGTCATTTCTGTTGAATTCTGCAGGAATACGGAGCGCTCAAGATCCTCAATGGCGCTTGAGTCCCG
>DRNU01000203.1 GCA_011374975.1 Gammaproteobacteria bacterium
GCAGCAGGAATACCTGGCGCTGGCGTTCCGCCAGTGTACCCAAAGCCTGCTCGATCTGCCGCTTCAGCTGGTCGGCATCGGTACCGGCTTCCGGTTCACTGCTGCCGGCATCGTGCTCCGCTGTGCCCAGCTCGGCTTCAACCTGTGCTTCATCCCGGCCAGCCACTGACAGGCCAAGGCCGGTCAGCGACAGCAGCCTGCGTTTGGTGCTTGCCAGCAGGCGCTTGCGGCGCTGGTCGTTGATCTTGCTGTTGAGCACGGTGCGGAACAGCGCCGGCCAGTCCTGCTGCGGCTTGTGCCGGTAGTATTCGACAAAGCGCAGCATGCTTTCCTGGACCACGTCGAGGGCGGTTTCCCGGTCCCACAGGGCACCCTGGGCAACGTGATAGGCCCGGTCCTGTACCTCTGCAAGAAAGCTGTCCAGCGGAACCTGTGTCGTCAATGCGTTGCCTGTGCGGGAGGGCGACGGTGCCGGGCTCAACAATACAGCGTCCACGGCACCCTCATCAATCCAGGGGAGCCCATGCCTGTTACCACCGATGGTTCCCTGCATACCCCGTGTGTCTCCGTTTGCGGTCGCCGTGCCGGTGCCGGCGGTGGTGCCTGTCGTTGTCATGGCTGTCGTCATCAGCGTGGCGCCGGTAGTTGTGCCGGTCGTCATGGTGCCGTGCCGGCGCCTGGTAATAATGCCCGTAATAGCCCCGGTGGTGAGGGCGGTAGGCGTAGGGGCGGAAATGGCGGTACGGCACGTAGTGAGGTGCATGGTAATAGCCCGCCGGGTAGCCGGCGGGGATGCTGTCAGCCTGAGCGGCGCTAACGGTCGCCAGACCGGCGCTGCCCAGCAGTAATGTCACAACTGTCCTGGTGATCGGGTGCATGGCCGTGTCCTGTGTCGGGGGTACAGGGATGACTAACGCGCCCGGCACCCGGAGGTTAACAGCAGGTGTTGATTGCGCCCGGGCGGCGTGCTGGCATAAACTGCTTGTACTACACTGAATTCCGGCTGGAAGGCTGCCGGTATCTATCCAGAGAGGTTTTCAATGATCAGATTAAAAGGCATTTTTGTCGCTGCGGGTCTGCTGGGTTTGTTGCCCGGTGTCCTGCCGGCCCAGGAGCTGATGATCTACCCGGCCAAGGGTCAGAGTGCGCAGCAGCAGGAAAAGGACAAGTTTGAGTGCTACGGCTTTGCCAAGGGGCAGTCGGGCTTTGATCCCATGGCGCCACCCACCACCACCACGCGCGCGCCACAGAAAGAAGCGCGGCAGGGCGGGGTTGCTCGCGGTGCGGTTGGCGGCGCGCTGGGTGGCGCGCTGGTTGGCGCGGTTACCGGCAATACCAAGAAAGGCGCCAAGATCGGCGCTGTCGGTGGCGGACTGATTGGTGGTGCGCGACGTTCCGAACAGAAACGCCGTGAGGAACACAACCGGCAGCAGTGGGAGCAGCGTGAGGTTCAGACCTACAGCCAGAACCGCAACAACTACAACCGGGCTTACGCCGCATGTCTTGAAGGCCGCGGTTATACCGTACGCTAGAGGGTGGAAATAATGAACAAACTGTATCTATACGGGACTGTGCTGCTGGTGTCCGCCATGCCGCAACTGGCATCCGCCGATTTTGACGGGAAGTCAAAATTCATCTGCGCCGCCGTCGATGTCATGGAGTGTCTGCCAGGTGCCGGTTGCCAGCGCGTCAGCGCCGCTGATGTTGATATCCCGCGCTTCTTCAAGGTTGATGTCAAAAACAAGAGCATTACTACCAGCTCTGCCAATGACAAGCGCAAGACAAAGATCGAACGCGTGGAAGATGTTGACGGCAAGCTGATGTTGCAGGGTGCCGAGGACGGCCGTGAAGGCGGTGAGCGCGACGGTGTAGGCTGGACCATGGCGGTGACAAAGGACCGCGGCGATATGGTGATGACAGCCTCGGGCGAGGGTGTTGCCTTTGTCGTGTTTGGCGCCTGTACCTCGATGTAGTGAAAACGCCAGGGCCCGCCTCCCGGGGAGGCGGGCTTTTTTTATGGTTTCAGGACCGGGCTTTTCCGGAAATGGAAGGGTTCCTGCAGTCCTGCCAGTACCGGGGCATCACGGTTATAGATGTCGTTTCTGAAGATCACGTTACCGGCCTCGTCGGTACTGACGGTCCAGTACAGCAGAATGACGGTAACCGGTTGTTTCAGGGATACCCGTGTCGTTTTCCCGCCCTCGACTACCGCCTGTATTTTCCCCTGGTCCCATTCCGGGGCATTCAGCAGCAGTTCACCGAAGCGGAACGGGTTTTCGACCCGGATACAGCCCGAACTGAAGGCGCGCGCGGTCCTGCCGAACAGTGATTTGCTGGGCGTGTCATGCAGGTATACCAGGTGCTTGTTGGGGAACATGAACTTGATGCGGCCCAGTGCATTCTGCGGCCCCGGTCCCTGGCGAATCATATAGGGGAAGGATTTACCCGGGTACTGGCTCCAGTCGATACGGCTTTCGTCGACCGGTTCGCCGCTGAAGGTGAGCACGCGCATGTTCTTTTTACGCAGGTATTCCGGGTCCTTTTTTACCCGCGGCAAAATATCGTTTTTAAGGATCGTGGGCGGTATCGTCCAGGTCGGGTTGATTTCAAGATAGCTGATCTGTGAACGGAACACGGGGGTGCGGCGGTAGGGTTTGCCAACCTGGGCGCGGGATTCCCAGATAAGCGACCCGTCGCGGAAATAGCTGACGTTGAAGCCTGCAATGTCGGTGAGCACAAACTCGTTCGGCAGTTTGTGCAGCACCCAGCGTGCACGCTCCAGGTTGACGCGGATCTGGTTTATGCGTGCCTGCACCGGCACATTCAATGCGTCGAGTGTGGCTTTACCGACAATACCGTCGGCGTCCAGACCGTGGCGGCGCTGAAAGTGTTTTACGCCGGCTTCTACTTCGGCATCGAACTGTGTCGACAGCAGGTCGTGGCCGGGCATATCCCCGCTTGCCGCAAGCCGTTGCCTGAGTTGTGCCACGCGGGTGTCCTGCATGTCCGGTTTGAGCACCGGGCCTTCGGCTACTGTTTCCCACCCGCCTTGTTGCCGGAGGTCACGGTAGCGGGCGAGAGCGGCCCGGGTTTTGGAGTAAAACGGGTGCTGCGGGCGCAGCCGGTCAATCAATTGATCCACGCTGCCATTGTCTATGGCTGTGGCCATCGCCACGGCACTGTCCAGGTCGCCGATGGTGTAATCCAGGTTCCAGTTGCTGTCCAGCTGCACCGGGTCCACCTTGCCGACCAGCAGGTGATAGCCCA
>DRNU01000204.1 GCA_011374975.1 Gammaproteobacteria bacterium
CTGGTCGGTGACAACTTCCTGGCCCACTACGGCATCCAGCCCGGCAGCCGCGAAGCACATGCCTTTACCTACCTGAACTACGTGGAAGCCGCCAAACAGTTCGGCAAGGTCGGTGGTTTCGCCCACCTCTCCACGCTGGTGAAAAAGATTCGCGCCCAGCGCCCCGGCTCACTGCTGCTGGACGGCGGTGACACCTGGCAGGGTTCCGGCACCGCCTACTGGACCAATGCCCAGGACATGGTCGATGCACAAAAGCTGCTCGGCGTGGATGTCATGACGGCACACTGGGAGATGACCTACGGCGCGGAACGCGTCACCGAGATCATCGAAAACGATTTCAAGGGCAGTATCGACTTCGTGGCCCAGAACGTCATCGACAACGAGTGGGGTGAAGCGGTATTCAAACCCTACGTCATCAAGGACATCAACGGCGTGCCCACCGCGATTATCGGCCAGGCATTCCCTTACACACCGATTGCCAACCCGCGCTTCATGGTGCCGGACTGGAGCTTCGGCATCCGTGACGACCGCATGCAGGAAATGGTCGACGAAGCGCGCGGCAAGGGCGCGCAGGTGGTCATCGTGCTGTCGCACAACGGCATGGACGTCGACCTCAAGATGGCCTCGCGGGTCACCGGCATCGACGCCATCATGGGCGGCCACACCCACGACGCCATCCCGCGTCCGGTCGAGGTCAAGAACGCCGGCGGTATCACCCTGGTCACCAACGCCGGCTCCAACAGCAAATTCCTCGGCGTGCTCGACCTGGACGTCAAGAACGGCAAGGTACGCGACTACAAGTACCACCTGCTACCGGTATTCTCCAACATGCTGGAAGCCGACAGCGAGATGGATGCCTACATCACCAAAGTACGCGCCCCCTACCAGAAACAACTGTCGGAAGAGCTCGCCGTCACCGACGAACTGCTGTACCGGCGCGGCAACTTCAACGGCACCTTCGACCAGCTCATCTGCGATGCACTGATCGACGTCCAGGGCGCACAGATCGCCTTCTCACCCGGCTTCCGCTGGGGTGTCAGCGTCCTGCCGGGCGAGGCCATCACCTTCGAACACGTGATGACACAGACCGCCATCACCTACCCGACGGTCACGGTCAACAACATGTCCGGCACACGCATCAAGGAGATCCTGGAAGACGTGGCGGACAACCTGTTCAATGCCGACCCCTACTACCAGCAGGGTGGCGACATGGTGCGTACCGGCGGACTGAAGTACAGCATCGACCCGATGGCGAAAATGGGCTCACGCATCAGCGATATGGAAGTCGACGGCAAACCTGTCGACCCCAACACCGAATACCCGGTGGCGGGCTGGGCCAGCGTTGCCCAGCCGCTGGACGGCACCCCGATCTGGGATGTAGTCACCGAGTACCTGCGTGACATCAAAACCGTCGGACACATCGAACTGAACGAACCGCTCATCAAGGGCGCCAAGGGCAACCCGGGCTACGCGCCCACCGCCAGCCTCTAGAGCAGCAAAGCCCAGTAACAAAGAAGCCGGATCAATTGATCCGGCTTTTTTTATGCCTGTCCCACGCGCCGGTATTGATACAGCTCCCCGGGATGTCGGTGTGAAGCGACAGGGTAAACAGGCAGAAACCCGCGGTTTTATCGATGGCTTCGCATTACCTGTATCTGTCAGGCGACAGAATCAACTGTTCCCCCGCCTTCCGCAACCACGCTTTCCTTATATCTTTTAGTTAAAACACAAACTTACAGGTACTGGTATATGTCTTGCGTCAACCTGTAGGCAACAAAAATCTTTTCACTCGTTCGAGGAGAAATCAATGAAAAAACGCGATAGAACATGTTCCAGACGGCGCATAGCACCTTTGACTGTGTTGCCACTCGTCGCATCGCTGGGGGGCGTGACACTCGCACCCCCTGCCCATGCCCTGTCCAGTTACCTGTCGAGCTTTGGCGCCCTGTATAGCGGCTCCACGTCCGACGATAACGCGAGTTGCCAGCTCTGCCACGGCTCCTCGACCCAGACCCTCAACCCTTATGGCGCCGCAGTCTGCTCACAGTCAGGCAACATCGATGCACGCCTGCAAAGCGTTGAAGCCATGAACTCCGATTCCGACCCGACCGGCGCCGATAACATTACCGAGATCAACGCCAACACCCAGCCGGGCTGGACACCCGGTAATGTCAATCCACAGTTCAACCGTGGCAACTGCACGCCTACCGGCACCACGGAAGCACCACCTACCTCTATCGCGGGTGACCTGGACCCGGCAGTGGGTAACCAGCCGCCGGTTGCCGATGCCAATGGCCCGTACAGCGGGACGGTCAATATACCGCTGACCTTTGACGGTTCGGCTTCCAACGACCCGGACGGGACGATCGTTTCCTATGACTGGAACTTCGGTGACGGTAATACCGGCACCGGCGTAGCCCCGACACATACCTACACCGTTGACGGCACCTTCAATGTGTCCCTCACGGTGACGGATGATGCCAACAGCACGGGAACCAGCACCACCACGGCCACCATCGGTCTGGGTAACCAGCCGCCGGTCGCGGACCCGAACGGCCCGTACAGTGGCAGCGTTGGTGTAGCC
>DRNU01000205.1 GCA_011374975.1 Gammaproteobacteria bacterium
CAGGCGGCGCTCCATGTAGATGTACAGGTCTTCCAGGTTCTGGGCGATGTCGCCACCCTTTTCCTTGTCCAGGCTGTTTTTCAGGCCTTCCAGGATCGAGATGGCGCTGCCGATCTGGTCGCCCTTGGCCTGTATTTCACCACGCACCATGTTGCCTTTTGCAGCGGCGATCTTGCCCAGCGCGCCTTCCATCAACATCTGTATCAACCGGTGCGGACTGGCGGACTCCACATTTGCCTGTACTGCATTGCGGCCATACTGGTCCAGTGCGTTTCGAACCCCTGCAAAACTCATGCTCTACTCCCTTAATTTCTGCCTGTGCTGATGGTCGGCAACGTTGCCAGTTGCTGGGTCAGGAAATCACTGGTGCCCTGCAATTGTCCCATCAGGCTGTCTAGTGCCTGGAATTGATCCAGCAGCGATTGTTCACGCAAACCCAGGCGGAACTCCATCTCGAAGATGCGATCCTCCACCGAGCGCACACTGCTGGTAAGACTGTTCTTGCGTGTATCCAGCAAGCCGTCAAATGTCACAAAATTTTCGATCGCGCTGTCCAGGCGAAACAGATAGCCCTCGCTGTCGTTGGCAAAGATATCTGCAAACCCGGCGAAATCGCTCGCAATGGCGGCTTCCAGGTCATCGGCCTCCAGCGCCAGCGTGCCATCGCGCTGGAAAGTCACACCCACCTCGGTGAGATAGGTAAACCCTGTCGTCAGCCCGGCGGGCGCGGTATTGAATACCGAACGCATCTGGCTTTCGATGCTGCGCAGGGTACTGTCCAGGACAGAATCCGAACCGCTCATGCCTTTCATGGTGGCGCGCAGTTCGTTGAACCCGTCGACAAACGCCTGCACGGATGTTTTCACGGCATCGATATCACGGGTGATCGACAGCCCGGCCGGGGCCGTGGACACGCCGGTAAGATTCAGGGTGACCCCCGAAATGGCATCATCGATGGTATTGCCGGGACGGGTGATGGTGTACAACCCGTCGAGCACCACTTCTGAATCGAGCTGTGTGGGATCGGTAATATCCGTGAGCCCCAGGGCAGTCCCCAGGGAACCGGTGAACGACAGGCTCATGGCATTGACATTGCCTGTCGATGTGGAGGTCAGCACCAGGCGGTTGCTGCCCGTGTTTTCAGTAATGATCGTTGCGGAGACACCGGTATTGTCCGGCGCGTCATTGATGGCATCGCGCAACTGGGACAGGGTCAGGCCGCCGCCGTTAACGGTAAAGGCGTTACCTGCCACCGTCAGTGTAATCTGGTCACCGGCGCCGCCCAGTGTCGTGGTTTCCGTATCGGCAATGGCCACGGAACCCATCTTGTGGGCCAGGGCCAGTTTGTTGACCTGGATGGTACTGGTACCGACTGCCGCGTTACTGTCGGTGGTCGCAGTAAAGGCGGCTTCATTTGAGGATGCGGCCGTATAGACCTCGAAAGCATCCAGTGTCTTGAGATTGTCGAGGGTATCCTGGAAGGTGCTGAGCGAGCTCTTCAGCTGCCCGATCGAACTCAACTGGGCTTCAAAGTCGCGCTTGTCCGCCTCCAGCCTGTTGAGCGGGCGACGTTCGATCGCCATCAGCTGGTCGACGATACCGTTGACGTCAAGTCCGGAACCGATTCCGGGTGAACTGAGCATGCTCGGACCTCTTGTTGTAACTACAGGGCTAACCGCTATGAAGCAAGAGCGGTGCCAGCTTTATGCCTGCTGACTGAAAATAAGGCTTTCCGGGGAATCCAGCTGCTCTGCAATACGCAGCGTTTCCTCGGAGGGAATCTGCCGGATCACCTGATCTGTTTCAGAATCAACAACTTTTATGATAGTCCTGCCGCTGGCCTTGTCCACGCTGAACTGCAGGTCACGCTGGAAATTCTGCACGTAGTCGCTGATTTTACTCACCGCGGATTCAACCTGTTCGCTGTCGGCCGGCTCTTCAGTACTGTCGGGGGGCAGCAATTGTCCGCTGGCGGCGGCGGATTCGTTCCGCCTGACAACATCTGCAGGCACGGGGGCTACCGGCCCGGGTGTAGATGGTGCCGGCTGCGATCCCTGCAGTCGTGCGCTTTCGAGGACATGTGTCGCCGTTAAATAATCGGATGACATAGTTTTCACCTACCTGTTAACGCAGAGCGGGTGGCGCATCCCTGCGACCACCCATCCCTGGTTTGACTTACGACAAGCGAATTGCTTACTGCAGCAGCGCCAGTGCCGACTGCGGCAGTGCATTGGCCTGCGACAACATCGCAACACCTGCCTGTTGCAGGATCTGCGCTCGTGTCAGGTTGGCGGTTTCCGCCGCGAAATCAGCATCCACAATTCGTCCTCGGGCCGCCGCAGTGTTTTCACGCGTGGTCTCCAGGCTGCGGACTGCAATTTCAATACGACTCTGTGCAGCACCCAGTGTTGCACGCTCGGAGTTGACGGAATCCAGTGCGGTGTCGACCAGGTCGATGGCAGCTGCCGCATTGGCCGATGTGGTGACACTGCCACCGGTCGCGCCCGTGATCGTGCCACTGGTGGCCAGGTTGGAGGTGGTTACCGTAATACGGTTATCGGCAGCGTTGTTGGCGCCGACCTGGAAACTCTGGGCACCTGCGCCACCGGCCAGGATGGCTGAGCCGTTGAACTCGGTAGAGGTCAGGATACGGCCGATTTCCGTAGCCAGCTGCTGGTACTCTGCATCCAGACTGGCGCGGTCAGCCGTACCGTTGGTGGCATTGGTTGCCTGCACGGCAAGTTCACGCATGCGCTGCAGGGATTCGGTCACACTACCCAGCGCGCCTTCGGCGGTCTGGGCCAGGGAGATACCGTCACCGGCGTTGCGGATACCGACGGCCAGGCCACGCACCTGGGCGTTCATGCGCTCGGCAATCGCCAGGCCGGCCGCGTCATCCTTGGCGGAGTTGACACGCAGGCCGGAAGACAGGCGCTGCAGGGAAGTATTCAGCGAGCTCTGGGAATTGGTCAGGTTACGCTGTGCATTCAGGGAAGCAATATTAGTATTTACGGTTAATGCCATGATTGACACTCCTTAATATTTAAAGCCCTTGTAGCAGGTAAAGTCGCCGCTACCGGGCCTGTTATGATTAGCGGATATACCATCGATTCTGGTATTTACCGCTTCCGGTATGGTTAGCGTTCGCCGGGCGACAAACTTTAGGCGCAAAGGCCTCACAGGCCCTGTTTATTACCCCTGATTATTCAACCGCTTAGTCGAGGAGCGTCCTAGAGTTCGGATGCCTTGCCCTGCAACCGCGAGCGGGAATGGCCGTCGGCGGCAGGATCCAGCGCATCGAGCCAGTCATCCAGGTGTCCCTGCAGCAGATAGTTCTCCCGCACCCAGTCACGCAGGGTGTCGCCCGCCTTCCAGCTCGCATCCAGGTCGTTGATG
>DRNU01000206.1 GCA_011374975.1 Gammaproteobacteria bacterium
GCAATCAGCCGTTCCCGGTACTGGGTTTCCCGACTCAGGCTGCCGGTCAGTTCAGCCTCTCCGGAAAGCTGGCGCGACAGTGTATAGGCCCTGTTTTTGGCCTCTGCGAGCTCAAGGTTTATTGCATCGACACGCTCCCTCAGGGCACTGATACGGGCAACCACATCGGCCTGGGAACCCGGCCGGATGTCCAGGTTATTGGACCTGAACTCTTTTAGCTTGCGCTCTGATTCGAGCAGTTTGGCATGGTAATTATTGGCCTGGTTATTGATGAATTCGAACGCATGCAGACTCTCGCGCTGCTTGGTCGAAAGGCTTTCTTCTATAAACAGGTCTGCGAAAGCATTGGCTACCGCATAAGTCCGCTCCGGGTCTGAATCATGGTAACTGATAATAATAATGTTGGGCCCCTGGGCCTTGATTTCAGTACGGGCCTCAATGTCTTCAATCAGCTGTTCATAGGCCGCCGTGCCGAATTCATAGCCTGTCCAGCCTCCCGCCTCAACGATCAGATCCATTATCTTTCTGCTGAAGATCACCTCTTCGGCAATCCTGGAACGATCCCTGATGTCCGTCGGAACTGCGGTTCCTTCCATAAGCGGGCGTATGATATTTTTTTCGTCTATGTATATGGATGTCGATGACTCATATACTTTCGGCCATACGAAGCCCACGGAAAGCAAGGCCGCGCTTATAAGAATAAAGAGGAATATGATCCATCCCCTGAAAGCGGAAATATCGTGCCGCAGAAGGCGCAGGACATTTGCCGAAAACTCACTGTTACTTAACATGCTCTATCAACCAGACCCTGAAATCAGTTATTAGAAGAAGCGCTCCGGAACCGTGATGACATCACCGGGTTCCAGCGCAATGTTGCTCGACAGATCACCCTTGTTAAGGATCCGGCCCAGTTTTATATTTATAATCTTTGTTTCATTCCCGAATTTCCTGTACAGCTTGGTGCTGTCGGGTGCAGCGTATTCGTTGGGGCCACCCGCTTCCAGAACGACATCCAGGACGGTCATGCCCGGCCTGTAGGTCATTGAACTCGGGGTAGTCACCGCGCCAGTTACCCGGACCCTCGACAAAAACTCATGGCTTCTCAGTTCAGTGACAACAACTGTCACGTCTGCATTACGTATGTAAACGGCCAGTCGCTCCTTGATTTCATCCGCCACTTCCGTAGGCGTTTTGCCGCCGGCCTTGATATCGCCGATCAGGGGAACCGAGATCATGCCGTCGGGTCGAACCGGGGCACTGACCGATAACTCGGGATTCTTCCAGACCTTGACTTCAACCTGGTCGTCCACCCCGATATGGTACGGCTGCATGCTGGTGCGCGCCCCGGTCGTGGACACCCCGGCATCGTCGGCATTCATGCCTCCGCCCGTGGTGCACGCCGTTAACAGAGCGATAACTACAATAGTGAGAAGACGGCCCATTTATAATTCCTTCTTGAGTATGTTCAGCAAGACTGATTTTGCAGCCCGACCCGGATTGAATCTCGGCATGCCGCAATCAACCCATAATTATACACCCAAACAACGAACAGATTAGTACACCGAAATAACCCGCTTTGCCGGGCGGGTGGCAACTGAACCGAAGACCTCATCGGCACCCCGCTCTAACCCTCTAACTTTCAACAACATCGGCTACCCGCGCGGTTTCTGTACCAGCGCGCACAAAGTGCGGCGGGTCTTTAACGGCAACAGCTCCCGGGAGCCAAAAAAAACCGGCCACCGCCAGATCACCCGTGTCGATATTTTTTACAGCATTTGCCGGGAAAATTAATCGCCGGAATGGTGCCCGGAATCCGCTGGATATCACCGGTAACCGCATAATTATTTAAATTACACATAATTATGGCTACATAATAGTCTACAGACAAGCAATAAACCAAACTGAAGAGGTGTCGGCATTATTTACAGTATTGTATCTGCATTACAGACGGAAATCACTATGTTACTGAATTAACATATATTATAGATAGTGGTATATTTATTGTATAAGTTTTATATTGATCTAACGGTCACTATTTATCATAACGACAATATTTTACGGGTACCGGTGTAATTGCGATGTTAAATATCAAGAAAAGTTTGTCACTGGCATTACCTGCTGCATTGGGAATCTTTGCCGCCAGCGTCGGGGGCATTGCCAACGCCAGCGTCATTTACGAGTACTCCGGAACAACCGCCGTTGTTTTTGAGAAGCTGCCTGACGGAACCGCTGTACAGGTACCACAGCTTGAAGGAACCGTGATCACGGGTTTTGCCGAGCTCGCAGACCAGGACTTTCAGCCCGGGGCCAATCTCGTTCTGGCCGATCTGGTCAGCTGGGGATTCAGCTGGACGGTCAATAACGCCGACTACAATATAGACCTCTCGTTCGATAACACGGATTTCATTAACATCGGCGCCGGGGCTTTTAACCTGGGATCCGGCTTTGAGGTTGTCGAGTGGTTCTGGAACGGCCAGGACTCATCAGGCAGTGACCTGTGCATCGGCTGCCTTGGCCCGGGGAACACGACCCACACGATGCAGGACAGCATTTACCGCATCAAGGGTTTCGACGGCGCATGGACACTCACTGCGGTACCCCTGCCCGCTGCACTGCCCCTGCTGGCCAGCGGGCTTGCCGGGTTCTTCTTTGCCGGCCGCAGGCGCCGGGGGAAACACAGCACATAGGCGGAATCAGCACCACACAGGTGCAGCCAGCCAGAGACTAACGCGGCCCACAAGGCCGCGTTTTTTCTTGCAGCCCCGCTGCCGTGGAGCCTCTCTCCCCAAAATTTGCTAACCTTCCGGATATGTCACCGAACCTCGATAGATGCTATGAAGTCCTGGCTGTCAGCCACAACAGCACCTGGACCGAGATCCGTGCTGCCTACCGACAGCTCGCCCAGAAATGGCATCCGGATCGAGTCGGGGAAGAACAGAAGGCCGAAGCTGAAAAGCGCATCAAGGAAATCAACCAGGCCTTTTCGGATATCGAAAAATACTACGTTAAATTCGGTAAACCCCCGGGTGACACCGCCCTGAAAAACCCGCCGCCCAACCAGACAGTCAACAGGCAGGCACGACCCGGGACAACGACAAGGAAGGCCCCGCAACAGGAACGGGAAGAGAGCCGTCCGCTGAAACCCCACATGGTGTTTTTACTGCTGTGTGTCGTCGGCTATTTGGCCTGGTTCCTGTTCTGGCCGGCGCCCGAGCAGGACACCCTTGTTTCTGATCCTGCTTCAGAGACGGCAACACAGGAAAATACCACCGATACCGAACAGGATGCCGAACAGACTCAACAGGTACGGCTTTTTTTCAAGGTGGGTTCGAGTGAAACAGAGGTCTATGGCATCCAGGGCCGCCCAGGCAGGATCAAGGGGGATCTCTGGTATTACGGGGGCTCGGTGATCTTCTTCAGCGACGGGGCTGTCATCGGCTGGCATGAGGACCCCGAGTTCCCCCTGTATACCGAGGAACGTGCCCGGCGGGAAACAGCTGCCGCTGACGAGCGGCCGTAGACCAGGGCGAACAGGACTGTTCTACCGGACCTTCCCCGCCAGGGTATCAATCACCCGCTCACAGCTCTCCCCAAGCCCACAGGTCACCAGCGAGTAGCTGTCGACCGCCTGTGTAATCCTGATCGCCGCGTCCAGCCCGGAACCGGGGTGGGCCAGGACATTGAGGGCATTGGCATACAGCCTGGCGCAGGATTCCGCCTTGCCGACCGGGACACATTCAGGCGCTTGCGCCTGCCTGTCATAGCGCACATAAAAAATGGCCCCCAGCCTGATTGCCCTGACCGGTGCAACCGCCGGCAGCGCATCAACCGGCACATGGTAGCCACGGGATGTCCGCAGCGTGGCTTTGGGCAGGCTGAAGGGTTCGGGTGGCCGACGTTTCAGCGACAGGGCGTGGGCGAAACCTGTCAGCGTCATCGCTGCGAGGTCAATGGCACACATCTCGTCGGAAATGTACCTGAAACCCTTGTGCAGCAAGGCCCAGGCAGTCGTTGATTTCCCCGAACCGGAAGGTGCTATCAGCGCAACGGCTTCGCCCCGGTACTCAAGAATGGCACTGTGCAGAAAGTAGAGATCCGGCCGTTTCAGCTGCACCGCCACCACCAGTTCCTGCTCGAACATAAACAGGAACTCTCCGATGTCGTCGCTGGCGGCTATTTCAAGCCCGGATTTCTCGGCAAAATAGCCGTGCTCACGACAACCCGCAACATACGTCAGGTCGGCCTTCCAGATGCTCGGCTTGCGGTTGCCGGCCATGGCGCCGTACAGCACCCTGAACAGGGCAAGCACCTCTGCATCCATACACTTGATGCAGACGTGACACCCCATGATATCCAGTAACAGTGTTTTCACAAATCATACAATCGGCAGATAAAACAAAAGCCGCACATCCTGCCTGCACTTTATGCAGGAAATGTGCGACTCTTAAAAATACCTGCGGGCGGCGAGCCAAGCCCGGGCCGACAACGCCGCTTACGCAGGCAAAACGAATGCAGGGTAATTAACGCCTGAGCCAGCCTCCGAATCCTCGTCCAGGCCCGGGTTTGAAGCGTGGTCGTATTGGCTTGAAACCGCCACCGAGGCGACTGCCAAAACCACCATGATGGCCTGTCTTTCCGTGATGTCCACCGGACTCACCACCCGATCCAGACTGTGCAATCGACGGCATCGCGGCAAGGGTTATGACGACCGGGGGAACGTAAGCTGCCTTTTTCAGGAAAGCGCGTCTTTGCAGGTTGGGTTTATTCATATTCTCTACTCCACCAAATACACTTACAATTCGAAGTGTATCAAATCGGCGACAGTTTTTCGACAGCTATTTGGCTATTTTTGACGGTTATTCGATAAGCTCCAGTGCCTGGAACTGGCGAATAATGGCATCGACATCCGCTTCTGCCGTTGCCTGGCTAATGCCATGGTCTTCCCGGAAACCCGCCACAATTTCATCCCGCGACAGGCTGCCGTCCAGTCTTGACCAGACATAGCTGGCTGACTCATTAAGCGTATGAATTTCCTCTGTATTTCTGTCGAGGATAACAATCTCGCCGTTAATTTCACGAATCGAGAGGTGCGGCCGGGCTGTGTAGTTGCGGTCATTCATAACGTTTCAATATACTGCCCCCGTCCGGGATGGGCAATCAATGTCACAATTCAGGACCGCAAGCCAGACACTCATGCCGAATTTACCCGCTTCCCTGCTGCACTTTGCAGCCAACGGCTCCTGCACCATAGAACCGGCCACCCTGTCCCCGGATGCTGTGGCCTGGGCCATACATACCGGCCTGGGGCCACTCTGTGACCTTGCCACCACCCGTTTGACAGGCGAGCTGAAAGACCAGTTGCACGCCTCCGCCCTGGGCGCACACTTCACCAGCGCCGACCAGCAAACCGCCCTGCTGGAAATACTCGCCCATTGCCAGGACCTGGGCCGGCCGGTAACCCTGCTGAAGGGGATGTCGATCAGCCACCAGTACTACCCGGAACCCCAGCTCAGGGTCATGCGTGATATCGATATCCTGGTAGACGAAAATGACCTGACCACCATTGAAAACCGGTTACAGTCCCTGGGGTACCGGCAGGAGTCCCCGTTACCGCCCGAGTACTACCGGGAGCATCATCACAGCATGCCCTTTTTCCATCCGCAAAAAGGCATATGGATGGAGATCCATACACAGTTATTCCGTCATGATAATGCCCGCGCCAGAATTGCCGCGTTCAGCAGTGCAACTATCCGGCAGGAAATGTGTGTGTCCCGCTTCGGGGATTTCGATGTGCTGAGGCTCACCCCGGAACTGCAACTGGCTTATATCGCCTCGCACTGGGCAGATACCTTTAAGCCGGTCGGCGGACTGATCCCCATGCTGGATATCATCTATCTGATGCAACACGAAGGCGCGCAACTGGACCTGGACAAACTCAAATACCTGCTGGGCACGCCACTGGCAGCAACACCCGTGCGGGTTATTCTTGAGTTCCTGGAGCACAACCGGGTAGACGTTTTCCCCGCCGTGCTGGCCGCCTGGTTACGGCAAACGAAAACCACAACAGGCCTTGCCGGCAACTCGATCCTGCAAAGGATGGTTACCGAGTACTATGCAAAGGGGAGAGCTTTCGACAACGTCAACACCGACCACAACCTGTCTGTCATCTGGGCAACGCTGTTCCAGCCCAGCCCCTGGCCCAATGCCCTGCGCCTGCCCTGGAACATCCTGTTTCCGCCCGGGAATCCCGAACGCTTTATGCCAGGGCGCCAGTGGCGCCGGCTGTTATCGGCACTGCGTCGCGGCTAGCGCGCGCCCTTGCCAAACAGCACCACTTCGACGGTCTGCAGCAGGATATTGATGTCCAGCAGCAAGCTGTGATTCTTGACGTAATACAGATCGTACTGCAACTTCTCAAACGCGTCGTTTTCCGATGAGCCGTACGGGTAACACAGCTGTGCCCAGCCGCTAAGCCCCGGTTTTACGCGGTGCCGCTCGGTGTAATAGGGGATATTGTTACTGAGGTCTTCGACAAACTCCGGGCGCTCCGGGCGCGGCCCGACAAAACTCATCTCGCCGCGCAGCACATTGAAAATCTGCGGCAGTTCGTCCAGCCGGTATTTCCTGATGAAAGCACCCACCCGGGTAATACGGGAGTCATTGAGCTGCGCCCACTGTGCCTTGCCGTCCTGCTCGGCATCCGTTTTCATACTCCTGAACTTGAGCACCTCGAACGGCTTGCCGTTTTTGCCCAGCCGGGTCTGGCGATAAAGTATCGGCCCCCTGCCCCCGCTTTCAATAAAGATGGCCAGCGCCACCAGCAGCATGGCCGGCCAGCCCAGCAACAACAGGATCATTGCAGCCAGCAGGTCGAAGCCGCGCTTGGTCGTCTCGCGCAGGGTATCCTGGGCAAAGCCGTCCGAGAAAATCATCCAGCTCGGGTTCAACAGATCGAGGCGCACCTTGCCAATCTCCCTTTCAAAGAAAGTGAGGATATCGGTCACTTCAGTGCCATCCATTTTACAATCGAGTAATTCATCCAGCGGGAATTCGCGGCGGCGGTCATCTACCGCAATGACGATTTCGTCAACGTCGTTTTGCTCCACGAACTCTTTCAGCGAGCCCCCGGTACTGACCCGGTACTCTCTGGAAACAACATCCTCGCTGTCACTCATGGGGACAAAGCCGACCAGCAGAAAACCACGCTTGTCGGAGCTGCGGCGCAGCCGGGAGAGAATGGACTCCGCCCTTTCACCTGCCCCGAGCACCAGCACCCGGCGCTTCAATGCGTCCTTGCCAATGACCCGGTAAAAGATCAGGCGGTTGATGATAAAGCCGACAAATGAAAAGCCCAGGGCCAGGGCAAACACACCACGGCCGACAAACACCGGGGGCAGCAGGTAGAAAGCCAGCATCAACGCCATGGCACCGAAAATGATCGCGGTAGCCAGCCTGATGACAATATCGGTTTTCTGCTCGCGCAGCCGGGACTGGTACAGGCCCATTGCCAGCAGGCTGAGCAGCATGACCGGGGCAAACACCATGGCCCGCTCATGTATCCAGCCGGTCATCATCAGTCCAACAAACCGCTCGGAGTCGAAACGAATGAACGAGGCAAGATAGATCGCAGCGACAGAAATCAACGTGTCAGCCAGGGCCAGGAAAACATAGGACAGGCGTATGTGGTGACGAAAAACACGCATAAAAACAAACTCTTAACTACACAAACAATCAGGGCGCAGGACTCGCGCGGACATCAAACGGGATAGTGTTTCAGTGCGTGCCGGCAAAGAAATATCAACTGCGATCCCGCAGCGCTGCGCATTGTACCCTAACCGTGGCCAGTTATCTCCGTATCCCCTGAGGGCTCGCTGCGCTATTCATGCCACAGCCCCATGCGCAATACGTCGTGATACACCCCGTCCACGCAGATCTCATTGCGTAAAATACCTTCTATCTTGAACCCCAGCGCTTCATTCAGCCGGATATTGCGTATATCCGTATCCAGTGTGCTCAAATATATTTTCTTTAATTTCAAGGCAGTAATCCCGTAATTGATCCACAGGCGAGTTGCCTCCTTGGCCAGCCCCTTGCCGCGCATCGAGGGCTCCCCGATCAGCTTGCGCAGCTCGGCCTTGCGTTGCTCCGCGTTATAGCCCAGGAAGGCGACACAACCTATCGGGATGTCATCATGCGTGGTGATCATGCCGAAAATATTCCAGTCGTCGCTGATAATGCGCGCCAGGTCGATGGTCTGTGCCGTGATCCGCGACAGCAGGAACTGGCGGCCGGACCTGTCCGCCAGCCACTTGCACATCACGTCGTAATCGCGCTCCGGGTCCAGGCGGCGGATACAGACGCGTTCACTCTCGATCGGCAGTTCCTGCAGGCTGTCGTCTGCGGCGGGATCACCCTGCCCGTGATCGTCCCTGACCTGTTTATGATTGGCCGCGGCCTCCATCGACAGGTCCAGCAGCTTGTTCACAAAACGTACATAGTCGATCTGTGAAAACCCGTATTTTGTCGACTCCTGGAAAAAACTCCGTACCAGTGTCTCCAGCGTCTGGTCCGGCAAGCCGCCCGTTGTGTTGTTCATCCTTCGTGTCCCTGTTGCCAGTGTGCGGACCACCCGCAGTCAGGCATAAAAATTACCAGCATACCGCATTGAACGGGAGTGCAGCAGACTCTAAATCGGCCGGCAAGGTGGATTCTGAAAGGAACAGGAAGGTGTTGGTGCCCGGGGCCGGAATCGAACCGGCACGGTGTTGCCACCGAGGGATTTTAAGTCCCTTGCGTCTACCAATTTCGCCACCCGGGCATGCGCGGCAAGTTTACAGGCTGGACAGGGACAGGAACAACTTGGGAAATGGAGGCTGAGCCCGGAGTCGAACCGAGGTACACGGATTTGCAATCCGCTGCATAGCCACTCTGCCACTCAGCCGGAAAAAACAATGGGGACAGATATTTTACACCTGTCCCCATATCTTGTGGAATTTGGAGCGGGAAACGAGATTCGAACTCGCGACCCCAACCTTGGCAAGGTTGTGCTCTACCAGCTGAGCTATTCCCGCATCAATCAAGCGGGGTATTGTAGGGATGTCTGGCCTGCTGTCAACTCCGAATCGGCTCAACCGCGGTCTGATGCCGATAACAGGGGCCAGGCCGCCCTGAGGTAAATGATCATCGACCACAGCGTCAGGCCCGCTGCGACGTACAACAGCACCATGCCGATTTCAACGACAGGCATACCCCACAGCGGTTCGTGGTACAGCAGCAGCAGCAGCGCGACCATCTGCGCGGTGGTCTTGATCTTGCCGATCACGGATACCGCCACCTGGGCGCGCTCGCCGATCTCGGCCATCCATTCGCGCAGCGCGGAAATGGCGATTTCGCGGCCGACGATCACCGCCGCCGGGACCACAAACCACAGGGTCGGGTAGGTCTGCACCAGCATGATCAGCGCCACCGCCACGATCAGCTTGTCCGCCACCGGGTCCAGGAAAGCGCCGAACGGCGACGACTGCCCGAGCCTGCGCGCCAGGTAGCCGTCGAACCAGTCAGTCAGCGCCGCCAGGCCGAACAGGGCGGTGGTCGCCAGGTGGCTCCAGCTGAACGGCAGGTAGTACACCAACAGGAACACCGGGATCAGTGCGATCCGCAGTACGGTCAGAATATTGGGTATGGTCCAGGGCATCGTGTCCAGATCTCAGTTATCGCCGTGAAAGGTATCATAGATTTGCTGGGCCAGTGTACGGCTGATGCCCGGCACCTTGCACAGGTCCTCAACCCCGGCACGGGTCACTTCCTGCAGGCCGCCGAATTGTTTCAGTAATTGCTGGCGTCGCCTGGGCCCGACACCGGGTATGCTTTCCAGCGGCGATTCGCGGCGCGCCTTGCCACGTTTGAGGCGGTGACCGCTGATGGCAAAGCGGTGCGCCTCATCGCGGATCTGCTGGATAAGATGCAGTGCAGGCGATGTACCCTCCAGGTCCAGTTCGCGCTGTTGTGCGGGGATATGCAGGATTTCCATACCGGGCCGGCGCTCGGGCCCCTTGGAGACGCCGACGATCAGGCTTTCGTCGATCTGTAACTCCTCGAATACCTGTTTCGCAATACCCACCTGCCCCTTGCCGCCATCGATGAGAACGATATCCGGCAGCCGGCATTCCTCTTTTTTAAGGCGCGTATAACGTCGCAACAGGGCCTGCTGCATGGCGGCATAATCGTCACCGCCGGTAATATCCCTGATCCCGAAACGCCGGTAATCCGATTTCCGCGCGCCCTCGCGATCGAAGACCACGCAGGAGGCCACGGTGCCTTCACCCTGGGTATGGCTGATGTCGAAACACTCGATACGCTCCGGCAACTCGTCGAGTTCCAGAACCTGTTGCAACAGGGCCAGGCGCTTTTCCATCCCGGCCTGACTGCTGAGCCGTGCCGCCAGTGCCTGCTCGGCATTTGCCACGCCCAGTTGCAGCCAGCGCGCCCGCTCGCCGCGCAGGCTGTGCGACAGGGTCACCCTGTGGCCGGCATGCGCGCTCAATACCTGTCCCAGTAACCCGGCATCGGCCAGCGCAGCGTTCATCAGTAACCGGGCCGGCACCGTGTGTGTCAGATAGTACTGGCTGATAAAGGCGGACAGCACCTCTTCCAGCCGGCTGTCGGCGGGAATCTTCGGGAAGAAATGCTTGTTACCGAGGTTGATTCCCTGGCGGATGAAAAACACCTGCACGCAGGCGATACCGCCCGCCACCACACAGGCCACGATATCCAGGTCACCGGATTCACCGCTGACATGCTGGCTTTCCTGCACGCGGCGCAGGCTGGCAATCTGGTCGCGGCATACCGCCGCCTGTTCGTAGTCGAGCCGTTGCGCCGCCTGCTCCATGCGCTGCACCAGTTCGTCGTGCAGTACGGAGCTGCGGCCCTCCAGGAACAATACCGTGTGGCGCACGTCCTCTGCGTAATCCTCGGCACTGACCAGGCCCACACAGGGCGCCGTGCAGCGTTTGATCTGGTATTGCAGGCAGGGCCGGCTGCGGTTGCTGAAAAAGCTGTCTTCGCATTGCCGGACACGGAAGGTCTTCTGCAACAGATGCAAGCTCTTGCGCACCGCACCGGCGCCCGGGTACGGGCCGAAGTAGCGCCCCTTGCGGCGCCGCGCACCGCGGTGCAGCGACAGGCGCGGGAACTCGTCTTCGCTGCTGAGATACACCCAGGGGTAACTCTTATCATCGCGCAGCAGAATGTTATAGCGCGGCAGGTATTCCTTGATGAGGTTGTTTTCCAGCAGCAGGGCTTCGGCCTCGGTATGGGTGACGGTGATTTCCATATCCACCATCTGCTGCATCAGCGCCTTTGTTTTGGGCGCCAGCCCGCTGCGCCGGAAATAACTCGACACGCGCTTCTTCAGGTTGCTCGCCTTGCCGACGTAGAGCACCCCGCCCTTCGCATCGAGCATACGGTACACACCGGGCCGGTTGGTCAGGGTGCGCAGAAAGGCGCTGGCATCGAATCCGGAACCCGTGTCGCTGTCAGACATCGCGGGAGAGAATGTTACTCGCTGTCACCCAGCAGCTCGCGGGCGCGCTGGAAGATCCCCTGGAACATGCTTTCCGTCAGGCGCCGGGTCTGGGTGTTGTAGCGGCTGCAATGGTAGGAATCGAGCAGGGTTCTGCCTTCGATGGCGTGTTCCGCGGCGTGCGCGAAACGGTAGTGCGACAGCGGCAGTCCATAGGCGCGCAGCACCGCATCGTGGGCGATCTTGCCCAGGGCCAGCACCACGCCCTGCTGCGGGACGGTGTCCAGCTCCGCGCGCAGAAAACTGTTGCAGTTGCGGATCTCGGCGGTGGCCGGCTTGTTCTGCGGCGGCAGGCATTTCACGGCATTGGATATCCGGCAACGCTTCAGTTCCAGCCCGTCGCTGCTGGCCTCTGAAACCGGCTGACTGGAAAAACCATACTCGTACAGGGTCCGGTACAGCAGGATGCCGGCGTGATCGCCGGTAAACGGCCGGCCGGTGCGGTTGGCGCCGTGCATGCCCGGCGCCAGGCCGACGATCAGCAAGGCGGCGTCCGGGTCACCGAAAGGCGGTACCGGCCGCGCGAAATAATCAGGATGCCGGCGGGCAACATCGTCCAGGAAATTGCTCAGGCGGTCACAACGCCGGCAGGCTGCATCGAACACCGGTGTTGTGTTACTCACGCACGTTCACCACTTCCGCCATACGTGTCTGCAGGTCCAGCGCCACGATCTGGTGTTCGTTGGTATTGGCGATAAACAGTTTGTTGCGGTACAGGCTCAGACCGCCCGGCTCATTGAGCTGGAAGCTGAACTTGAAAGCGCTGACTTCGCTGGTCTGCATATCGATGCGCTTGATCTTGGAGTTATAGGTATCCGCTATCCACAGGGCATTGCGCTCGGCATCCACGGTAATGCCCAGCGGATGCTGCAAACGCGCTTCCAGGCCCACGCCACTGCGGTCGCCAAAGTCGAACAGGCCCTTGCCCACCAGGGTGCGTACCAGGTTCTGGGTAAGATGAACTTCACGTATCGCGGACGTCTCTGAATCCATCACATACAGGCGGCCATCGTGTACGGCCAGTCCCGAGGGCTGGGCGAACCCGGCACGATCGGTAGGCCCGTCGACGATGTCCTCGCGCCCGGAACCGGCATAGCGTTCGATCGCCTGGTGGTTCAGGTTCATGCGCCAGATCTGGTGCTGGCCCGCCATGGCGATATAGAGGTTACCTTCATGGTAGCCCAGGTCCCAGGGCGAATTGAGCTGCGCATCGAGCGGCTCACGGAAGTTGTCCGCCACATAGCGGCCCTGCTTGCCGGTGCCGGCCAGAGTCATCACTTCGCCGGACTTGAGGTGGATACGCCGGAGAGCGTGGTTGCCGGTGTCGGCGATATACAGAAAATCACCGACGATCACCATGCCCTGGGGATTGTCGAACATGGCGGCGGTCTCGATACCGTCCAGCATGCCGCCGGTACCGCTGCCGAAGATACGGCGTATCTTGCCGTCGTGGTGGGTTTCCAGAACACGGTTACGCCCGCTGTCGGCAATGTACAGGTTGCTGCGTGTCGCCAGCACCTTGCCCGGGAAACTCAGGGTGGATTCCGGTTCCGGCTGCAGGGTGACCGGCATGGGCGAACGAACCAGCACGCCCTTTTCCTGCGCCGCAGCGGTGTGTTTGGCGATCAGCTCGTCCAGCTGCTTACGCCGGCCTTCACCGCGCAGCACCCCGACCACAAAGCCTTCCGGGTCGATAAAGATCGTCGACGGCCAGGCCTTGATACCGTAAGCGCGCCACAGCTGGAACCCGGGGTCATTGGCCACCGGGTGACGAATATGATGGCGGTTGATCGCCTTCTGCAACTGCGGCCCGAGGCGTTCATTTTCGAACTTGGGGGAATGTATGCCGATGACCGTCAGCGTCTCCGGGTATTTTCTTTCCAGATAACGCAGGTCCGGCATGACATGCATGCAATTGATACTGCAGTACGACCAGAAATCGAGCAGCACGACCTTGCCGCGCTGGCTTGCCAGCGTCAGTGTCTGATCTGTATTGAACCATTCCAGGTTATCCGGCAGTTCCGGTGCCCGGATACGCGTGGGTTCACCCATTATTTTCCCCATCCTGAGCCGTGTCTTGTTATTCCTGCTGGAGGAATACTAGCATCATTCGACGCTAAAGCGCGGAACTGGTTCATATTTTCTGCCGGGCAACGGCGCTTTTCAACAGTAGGAGGGAATACGGATCAGGCCATAGCGTACCGCGAGATACATCAGCTCCACTTCGGTATGTACCTGGAGCTTTTCCAGCAGACGGTTACGGTAACCATTGACGGTTTTCTGGGTGAGGCACAATTCACGTGCAATAGCGGTGGTGTTTTTGCCCTCCGCGACCAGCAACAGAATCTGCAGCTCGCGGTGCGTCAGGCTTTCGAAAGGCGACCCGTCAGTGCCCGGTAAACGCCGTTCCGCCAGTTTGCGCGCCAGCGAATCACTGATATAGCGCTCGCCGCCAAGCACCGTTTCGATAGCGGTAAACAGCTCATCGACACTGCACGAACTGTTAATACAACCCGCGACACCGGCCTGCAGCAGGCGCTCCTGGATAATCAGGTCAGCGGCATCGGTAAATACCAGCACCCGGATATCCGGGAACTGGCGATGGATCTTGCGCGCGCCATCCAGCACATCGACGGTGGCACCGGGCAGGTTAATCAGGACAATCTGTGGCTGCCGGCTGCGCGCGATACGGATAGCCTCGTCGCAACTGGCCGCTTCGGACGCAACCGTAATGTAGCCGGAATCTGACAATACGCGTTGCACACCCGCACGCACCAGCTGGCGGGAATCCACCAGCAGGATGTCAATCGGGTTTTCCTCCGCCAGCGCGGAAGTACGGGGTGCTACCATGGATTCCCGGCCAAATCTGTGTGCCTGTTGTCAGGTAGCGACGCAACAGGGGAAACCTTGACAGGGCCACCCCGTTTCTTGTTGTATTTCAGGCAGCTACGTTTCCATTACCGGCCCCACGATACCGTGCCTGATGGCCAGGCGGGTCAATTCCACATCGTTGTCCACACCCAGTTTGTCGAACAGGCGGTAGCGATAGGTGCTGACCGTCTTGGAACTCAGGCACAGGTGCCCGGAGATCTCGTGTACATTCTGCCCTTGCGCCACCATCAGCATTACCTGCAATTCGCGTTGTGACAGGCGGTCGAACGGCGACTGTTCACCGCCCGGCAGCATGGACAGGGCCATCTGCCGGGCAATATCGGCACTGATATAACGCTCGCCGCTCGCGACTACGCGGATAGCGTCGGCAATCTCCTCGATGCTGCAGTGCTTGGTCAGGTACCCGGAAGCCCCGGCCTCCAGCAACTGGGCGGGAAACAGGTCATCGGTCTGGGGCGTGACCACCAGGATGGCGATACCCGGCCGGATCCTGGCAATGCGGCGCGTTGCTTCCAGGCCGCCGATGCCGGGAATCTGCGCGTCCATCAGTACCACGTCCGGTTTCAGACTGCGCGACAGTTGCACGGCATCTTCACCGCTGGCGGCCTCGCCAACGACACACAACTGCTGCATATCGTCCAGCAGGCGCTGCATGCCGACCCGAACCAGCTCCTGATGATCTACAAGAAGTACACGTATATCCGGTTGTTCCATAACCCTCAATCCTTGTGGTTTTGAATGTGGATAAAGCGTCCGTCCTGGACTTGTCATTATCAGCCGGTCTCTTGGCGGACCGTTTCCTGCCTGCATTGTCTATGTCTGGCGGAGAGGGAGGGATTCGAACCCTCGGAGGGCGTAAACCCTCGCCGGTTTTCAAGACCGGTACTTTCAACCGCTCAGTCACCTCTCCGAACGCTAAGCTGCGAAGGATAAACGAAGTTACCATACAGACGGAAGCTCCCCGGGCAAAAAACCGGGGAACTTAATCCCTGTTGTTCTCGTCAAAGCTGCCGAAACTGGTATAATTACGCTACTTTTTACTTACGAGGATCAGGACAATATGAATAGATTGGCAAATACGGTAACCCGCGCACAGCCCTCGGTGCTGTCCACTAACAAGGTCATCCGTAATACCTACATTCTCTTGTCGATGACTCTGCTGTTCAGCGCCCTGACAGCCGGGATTTCCATGTCGCTCAACCTGCCGTACCCCGGCATGCTGATCACGTTCGCCGGCTACTTCGGACTGCTGTTCCTGACCACGCGTTTCAGTAACAGCGCGCTGGGCCTGGTGTTCGTTTTTGCACTGACCGGCTTCATGGGCTACACGCTGGGGCCGATCCTTAACTTCTACACCAGCCTGCCCAACGGCAACCAGATCGTGATGACAGCACTGGGCGGCACCGGTGCCATTTTCCTCAGCCTGTCCGGCTACGCGCTGACCAGCCGCAAGGACTTCAGCTTCATGGGAGCCTTCCTGATGGTGGGTATCCTGGTCGCGTTCCTGGCCGGTATCGCCGCGGCGCTGTTCTCCATGCCGGGGCTGTCACTGGCGGTCGCCGCCATGTTTGTGCTGCTGATGTCGGGCCTGATTCTGTATCAGACCAGCCAGATCATCCACGGTGGCGAGACCAACTACATCCTGGCCACGGTCACCCTGTACGTCAGCATCTACAACCTGTTCCTCAGCCTGTTACAGCTGCTGGGTGCTTTTGGTGGTGATGACTGATAACCCTGGCCACGGGTAAATCACGAAAGCCCCGATTGTTCGGGGCTTTTTCGTATTGCATAGAATCCTGATATCTTGACTTTCCCGGTCAGCCGACTAGACTGTACTTAGTTGTGTAACTAAATATACCATGCCCAGAACCAGTGACAAACGCGAACGCCTGATACGCTCTGCTGACAGACTCATCCTCAGCCAGGGGTTCAAGCAAACCACACTGTCCGATATTGCGGCGGATTCCGGTGTGCCACTGGGTAATGTCTACTATTACTTCAAGACCAAGGAAGACATCTGCAAGACCATTGTCGATACCCGTATCGAGGCCATGCAGGCCCTGCTCGAACAATGCTCACAGCCTGATGAGCCAAAGGCTCGGCTGCTGCGCTTCCTCGACTACCCACCAACCATCAAGCACGACCTCTCGCAGGACGGCTGCCCAATTGGCACCCTGTGCTATGAACTGAGCCGTCATGAGCGGCCGCTTAACGAATCCTCACAGCGCCTGATCCACGTCCTGCTGGACTGGAGCAAGGCGCAGTTTCAGGCCATGGGCAGGCCCGATGCCGAGGCAATGGCCCTGCAGTTTGTATCCAACCTGCAGGGCATGAGCCTGATCGCCAATGCGCTTGAAGACCCAAACGTCATCGAACAGATGGTGCAACGTACCCGGAGCTGGATCGAATCACTGTGACAGCTGTTTTTCTGACCCTGAGTATTAGTCAGCTTACTAACTGTGGAGCATATTGATGCCGACTCTGAGCGAACAAACCCAACAGGCCCTGAATGATTTCGTCACCGGCCTGCCGGAAGACCAGCAACAGACTGTCTCCGCCGCTTTCCAGGACCTGCTGTCATCATCTGTCACCGCGACAGGC
>DRNU01000207.1 GCA_011374975.1 Gammaproteobacteria bacterium
ACGGACTCAGAGGTAAAGAGATGTGATTTTGCCATGATGTTCCTTTGAATTGAGTAGATACAGGCGCACAAGCCGACCGATTTTAGCCGCGCCGCCGCTTCCCGGCAATCGCCAATCGATAAAACCTGTCACTCGCTACGGCCGTACTGGTCCTCGAAGCGGACGATATCGTCTTCGCCCAGGTAGCTGCCGGACTGCACCTCGATGATCTCCAACGGCACCGTGCCGGGGTTTTCCAGCCGATGGCGCTCACCGATGGGAATATAGGTGGACTGGTTTTCGGTCAACAGGAAGGTATCGTCGCCACAGGTGACGCGTGCCGTGCCTTTGACCACGATCCAATGTTCCGCGCGATGGTGGTGCATTTGCAGGGACAGGGCGGCGCCGGGCTTGACGATGATGCGTTTCACCTGGAAGCGTTCCCCGGCGTCGACGCCCTCATAAGAGCCCCACGGGCGGTACACTTGCCGGTGAACCAAAGTTTCAGAGCGGCCATCGCGCTTTAGCTGTTCGACGATCTTCTTCACGTCCTGGGCATGCGACTTGCTGGCCACCAGCACAGCGTCGGCCGTTTCGACCACCAGCAGATCATCCAGCCCGACGCTGGCGACTAAGCGGTGTTCTGCGTGAATCAGAGTGTTTCGGGTGTCATGGGTCAGCACATCGCCCTTGGTCATGTTGCCGCACTCATCGCGTGCGCAGACCTCCCAAATAGCGGGCCAGGCACCGAGATCGGACCACTCGGCATCCAGGGGCACAACGAGGCCTTGTGCCTCAGCGTCATTTGCGCCCAGCTTTTCCATCACCGCATAGTCGATGGACTCGCTGGGGCAGGCCTCGAAGGCGGTGCGATCCAGGCGGCAAAAGTCGAGATCCTGCACCCTGCCCTGCAGCGCCTCGCGGCAGGCTGTGGCCATGACCGGTTGATGGGTCTCGATCTGCTTCAGCCAGACCGAGGCCTTCATGACGAACATCCCGCTGTTCCACAGGTAGTCACCGGAAGCGACATAGTCATCGGCGGTCTGCTTGTCCGGTTTTTCGACGAACTCGGCAATCTCTGCTGCGTTTCCGTGCCCATTGAGCGGCTTGCCCTTACGGATATAGCCGAAACCCGTCTCGCCATGGGTCGGCACGATGCCGAAGGTCACCAGCGCACCGGACTCGGCGAGGGCGACGGCTTCGTTGATCGCCGCATGGAAAGGCTCGGTCAGGCGTACGACATGGTCGGCCGGCATAACCAGCAGTATGGCGTCACCGCTTTCTTGCAAACGGTGCATGGCGGCAATGGTCAGCGCCGGCGCCGTATTCCGCCCCACGGGTTCCAGCAGGATTGCCGAGGCCTTGTGGTCGATTTCCAGCAGTTGTTCCGCCACCAGAAAGCGGTGATTCTCATTGCAGACCAGCATGGGGGCAGCGAGGTCGGCGCTCAAACCATCAAGCCGGAGAACCGTTTCCTGCAGCAGGCTTCCCTCGCCATTAAATGCGATCAACTGTTTGGGATATTGCTCGCGAGACAGGGGCCAGAGACGGCTTCCCGATCCGCCAGAGAGGATGACAGGTAATATTTTCATGGCGTTTATTGGCTTTGGGTTAACTGGCTTGGGAAGCTGAGCATTTTTTCCGTACCGCTCGAACTCCGGACTCATAAAGCGCCCGATTGTAGCACCCGGCGGAAGGAAACAGAAAAACCGCCAAAAACAAGAAAGCGCTGCCCGGAAACGCCACACGGGCGTTCCCGGGCAACGCTTTTCTGGCGACCAACCGTTATTTGCCCGAGCGTCCGATCGTCAACTTCGAGCGGTTTTTCTCCACGGTCTTTTTGCCAATTCCCTTGACCTTGACCAGGTCTGCAATGCTTTTGAAATGACCGTGCGTCTTCCGGTAGGCAACGATGGCTTCCGCCTTGGCTTGACCGACGCCATCCATTACCCGCGCAATCGTCGTGGCATCCGCGGCATTGATATTCAATGGCCCGGCGAAGGTGGCCCAGGAAGCGAACAGGAACAGCAGAACAACGGCAATTTGAGTGGTCTTTCGCATGTCTGACTCCTTTCAGATTATTCCATTAAATGTTGCGGGAATAATCCTAGGCCAGGCAGCGCGGCAAAATCAATGTGGGAGCAGCGGTAATATTCCCTGATTGATGGCCGTGAGCGCGGCCAATGGATCACTGGCCTGGGTGATGGGACGTCCGATAACGAGATAACTGGAACCCATGCGTATCGCATCCTCGGGCGTCGCCACCCGGGTCTGGTCATTGAGCGCCGCGCCGGCCGGGCGTACACCCGGCGTGACCAGCTGGAAATCCGCGCCAAGGGTATTGCGCAGCATGTCCACTTCCCGCGGTGAACAGACGACACCGTCCAGCCCGGCCGATTCCGCGAGTCGGGCCAGTCGCCGCACATTGTCTTCCGGGCTCCCCTGCAAACCGATCTCAGCCAGATCCGCGTCACCCATGCTGGTCAGCACGGTCACGGCGATCAGCCGGGGCCGGTGTGTAGCGGAGGCAATCGCCTCACGCGCCGCCTCCATCATTTTCTTCCCGCCCAGCGCGTGTACGTTGACCATCCACACCCCCAGCTCGGCCGCCGCCTTGCAGGCCTTGGCGACAGTATTGGGGATATCGTGGAATTTGAGGTCGAGAAAAACGTCAAAACCCTTCCCCTGCAGTGCTTCAACCAGCGCCGGTCCGCTACGGGTGAATAATTCTTTGCCCACCTTCAGGCGGCATTGCGCGGGGTCCAGACGCTCTACCAGGGTCAGCGCCTGTGCGGCCTCGGCAAAGTCCAGGGCCACGATCACCCGCGGGTCTGTCATCTCAACCATTCATCACTCCTAAAAAATACCGACGAAACCGACTATTCACCCGACACACCCTGAACCGGACGGATGCTGTTCCACTGCTTGCAACCCGGACACTGCCAGCACAGGGCTTTTGAGCCAAAACCACAGTTACGGCAGCGATAAGGTGTCTTTTCCTGCAACAGCTTATCCGCCAGTTCCTTCAGGATGAGAAGATTTTCCTGCAGTTCGCCCTGGCCACTTTCCAGCTGCAGCTCGATCAGTTTGTCCAGCCCCCGCACCGACGGCCGCTCACGCAGGTACTTGATCACCAACTCGGCCGCCGCCCGTTCGCCCTGCTCTTCCTGAACCAGGTCCACGACCGCCAGCAAGGGGGTTATTCCGCCATAGCGCTGCAGAAGGTGACGCAGATAGCGCTCCCCCTTGTGGTTTTGCCCCAATGCCTCATAGCTCCGCAGCAAAAGCGGCACGGCCTCGGGAATGAAATCCGCATCCTGTTGCTCGACCTGGCTGAGCGTCTTGATAGCCAGCTTGTGACGC
>DRNU01000208.1 GCA_011374975.1 Gammaproteobacteria bacterium
CTGTCCGGGTTTGTCTTTTTGGGGGGCATGTTTGCTGTCCTCAGTGCCTGTTATCAGGCAGAGTTTATCGCAAAATGAGACTCGTTCCACAGGCGATTTCGGGCCGGATACGCTAAAATAAGAGTATGCACCCGCTCGCTTCACGCCTCACGCTGGTTCTGCTGGTTCTGTTTACATTGACCGGTGCCGAGTGTGCTTTTGTCGCCAGATCCGGTTCCTCCAATGACGATAAAGACAAGAACAGCAGTATCGGGCTGGTGGTGGGCATCAACGACGGACGCCTGGTCGACGGGCCGGTGCAGGGTGTTGGCTATGTATCGGGTGCGCTGACCGGTATTACCGGCAGTGACGGTGAGTTTCGTTATGAAGCCGGCAATACCGTGCGGTTCTTTATCGGCGACATCACACTCGGTGAAGCCGTGCCGGGCAAGCCGCTCATCACCCCGCTGGACCTGGTGCCGGGCGGTACGCTGGATACACCGGCGGTCATCAATATCGCACGCCTGCTGCAAACACTGGACGTGGTGCCGGGTGACCGCAGAATAACCATACCGGAGACCCTGCACCGTGCCGCGGTACACGACAATGTGCATATTTCTGCTGCGCTGGGCAGCCTGGATTTTTCTGATGAGACGGCGTTTATCAATGCCGCAGCCCAGCTCACAGCGACATTGACAGCATCCTACCCGTTTACGGCGGTGCTGGTTGATGGGGTAACCGCGCGCCGGCACCTGGCGGCCTCGCTGGCCGAGGCCGGCATTGAATGAAGATGTTTGGAAATGTCCAGTCAACCCGTCATTCCGGCGCAGGCCGGCATCCATAAACCTGGATGCCGGATCAAATCCGGTATGACGGGAGGTTATTCAGGCTTGCTCTAGATCTTGATGTAAGTCCAGCCCTCGGTGAGGCGGTGGATCAGGTGATCGGCAGCGGGCTCATGTGTGTCCACGCCTTCGATCACAATGGCATCGAGGCCGCTCTCCCTGAGCTTGTTCAAACCCTTGCTGCAGGCGATGAAGCGTACGTTGTCGTATTGCGCGATAATGCGCTTGATGCTTTCGGTATGACGCGAGGAGGCGGTGCGCAAAAAGTCCAGGCCACCGGCGTTGGCGACCACTTCCACCTGCACGTCGGTGCCCCGGTATTTCTCGAGAATCTGCCGGGTGCGGTTAAGCACCAGGGTAAAGCGCGCTTCGTCAGAATCGCTGATATGCAGGATAACGTGGTGCGGCTGGTTGCTGGCTGTGCCTGCGGCCAGTGTCTGTACCGTGCCCTCTTGCAGGGACTGGCCGATCCAGCCGGCACTGAACGCCAGCACGGCAATCAGCAGCGAGGCAGCCACATGGAAGACCGGTGAATTCCAGAAATGGTTGCGGTTCACCGGCAGGGAGCGTGTCGGTGCGGTTTCGCCCTCGAACGAGAACTTTACCCACTCCTTGGTGCGGCGTAGTTCACAGGCGCGTTCGCGGATAGCATCGTCATTTTCCATTTTGACGAGCAGGCGGCTTTTTTCCAGCTTGCTGAGTTCTCCATCAACAAAAGCATGCAGGATTCGTTCAATACGGAAATCGGGTTTATTCATTTCACTCTCCGAAGATACGTTGCTTCAACGGGTTGTTGTGATGTGCGAAAGTTAACCAGCACTTTCTGCAGCGAATGCCTCGATGTATACAAACGACTCATTACCGTACCAATCGGAATATCCAGGATTTCCGCCACTTCCGCGTAGGAGAATCCTGCCAGATCAACCAGTGTGATGGTCTGCCGTTGTCCATTGGGCAGTTTGAGGATGGCGCTTCTTACATGATCGACAATTTCCTGTTCACTACTGCCGGCTTCAGCATCGCTGTCGCTGCAGAGTTCTGCATCCTCTATATCGATCGTCGGCCGCATGCGGCGCAGGTGTTGCTTCCAGCAATTGCTGAGAATGGTGTACATCCAGGCGTTGAGACGTTCTGTGTCACGCAGCTGATGGATGCGTTGCAGGGCGATCATCAACGTTTCCTGAACCAGGTCGTCGGCAACCGCCGAGTCACCGCACCAGGCCAGTGAGACCCCGTACAGGCGGTCCCGGCTGTCGGCGATTTTGCGTCGCAGGCAGCGGGCGTTCAGAAGACGGTCGATGATTTCCATAGTGATTTAGATGTGGCATCCCCCCGGTTTATTCATTTTTTCTTACTTGCTTATGTATGCCGAGGATATATCCCCGGTCCGTGTTGTACAAATTAATTTAAATCGAATAAATCGGGAGCCTGGCGTCTCCTATCCCAGCAGCGGTTGGTATCTGTCCCGCTTGTCTTGACATGATTAAGTAAATTCACCAATACTAATAGTGTGAGGAGCTCACCACGATGAAAATAACGAAACAACTCACGAGCCTGGCCTACGGGATGGGCCTCGTCATGTTTGCGGGCGGAGTCACCGCACATGGCCTCGACGAGGTAGGCCAACCGGCCTGTCTGGAGGCCAACTTTATGATGGCTGATGCCATGAATGCGCCATTCGGTGTCCAGGGCCCCGGCCAGGTGCTGGAAGTCAGTATCGTCACCGGCGCCCGCGGTATTACGGTTGCCAATCCGTTCGGCGGCTCGGCAGACCCGAATGGTCCGGTTTGTGAAAACGGTAGCGGCAACCTGGAATGCCCCGGCCCGTTCAAACCCACCGGCGTACTGTCCGGCGGCCTGAATGGCCATGCCTTCATCACCAGTGCCGGTCAGCAGGCGCTAACCGAGTTCCACCGTAATGGTGACCCGATCCGCACCGTCTCGTTCCGTCCGCTACTGGGTAACCCTACGGGCCCCGCCGGCCGCGGTACACTGCCGCGTCCGCTGGGTAACCAGATGATGCCGAACGGCAACATCGTGCAGGCGATCTGTGATGCCAACTTCTTCAACGCGCAGAACTCGGACGTTGCGCCTGAAGGTGGCCTGGAAGCCAACCAGTGGTTCCCGCCGGTGATGCAGACCGCTGAACGCAGCGCCAACAGCCGTATCCTGGTTATCGACCAGGAAACCCTGCAGGTTATCGACGAATACAGCCAGCCTAAAGACATGGATCCACGCTGGACCTGTATGGCCGGCATCGCCTTCAGCGAAGAGGGTATGGGTGTCAGCATGTTCCACGGTGCCGCCATTGCAATGGTTGACTGGAAGGCTGGTATCGACAAGCAAAGCCGGGGTGTCGGTTCCAATGGCAAGGGCAGTCACGGTGACTCAGACAGCGATGATGATAATGTCTTCAGGCTCGGCAAGAACAAGAACCGCGCCAAAGTGACTCGCTGGATCGATCTGCGTCCGGGCAAGCCGGCCGACGATCCTTCACGTCGTGACTCACTGCGTGCCTGGGGTTACGATGAAGACGGCACCATCTACGTCACCGACCGTGAACGTTCGCGTGACTGTCTGCGTGGTGAAATCCCCGGTACTCCGGGCGGTTGTAACCCGAGCGTGTTCCGCCAGAAAATCCAGGTGGTCGACTGGGGTGATAGCTTCCCGTCCCGCACCATTGGTCTGGATCCGGGTGTGAACATCATTGCCGGTATGCGTCCCAACCGCATGTCAGCGGTGGCCTGTGACGCTATCGGCGGCCCGACTGCCGGTGGCACCGATCCTTCCGGTACTTCCTGTGACGTTGAAACCCTGCTGGTTGCGGCTTCCGCCTTCAACCCGGGTTGCTCCGTCACCGGTTCTGTACCCCCTGCTGAATGTTTCGTTCAGGGCGGTGGTGTCGGTGAGTACTCGATCCTGCCGGAAGATGCAGACGCACAGGATGGGACATGTACTGGTGAACAGACGGGTGCGCAGAGCACCTATGGTCCTGGCGGCGTGAACTCCGGCTGTGCCCAGCCACTGGCCACCTACCTGGGCCGTGACAACGTCACGGGCAGTGAGGACTTTGTCGACCCACGCATGTTGATGGTTATCCACGAGGCGTTCGTTCAGTAAGTTAGGCAAGAAGTAAGGGAGTGTTTCCGGTGAATGTTGCCTGGGTCTGACCAGGCAGGATTCACCAGGAAACTACAACAATGAAGTGACAATCAATAAATCAGGAGGATATGGAATAATGACTAAACTGAAAATGACAACTCTCGCCGCAGCGCTGCTGGGGGTGGTTTCCACCGCGGCAATGGCCGGTTCCAACAAAGCAATTGACGACTTTATGAGTCGGAGAGGTCCCGGTTCCACCAGTGGCAGTGGTGATACCGTTGAAGCCAACTGCGCGACTGACCCCAGCGGTAATGCCTGGCAGGGTGCTACTGCAACACTTGAGATCAAACAGAAAGGGGGCAAGAGCAAAGTCGAGGTAGAAGTAGAGGGTGCAGTTCCCAATACCCTGTTCACCGTCTGGGTGCGTATCAAGGGCAAGAATGGCCTGAATTCAGCCGGCAGCCCCCTGACTGGCGGCGGTGCAACACCGTTGGCACCGGGATACACGCTGGATGCGCTGAATGCCATCAGCCCGTGGGTGGATCCCGCCGGTGCACCCGCCTCGGCTAATTCATTTACCACCGATGCCAGTGGTGAAGCTGAATTCGAGATCGACCTGGATTTCCCGGTGGTCAGGGGCGCCTACCCGTTCCAGATGACAGCGACTTCCAGGCCCGGTCACGAAGGCCATGCCAACGTTCCTACCGCGATTGCCGATCCACGGGAAGCGGGACAGGAAGATACGCCCTTCCTGATCCGGGTGGTTTCCCACTGCACGGATAATATGAGCCACGGTCTGTCTCCGGCGACCCGCGAAGCCTGGTTCCAGTATCCCTGAGGTCCGGGGAACAGCGGTTTTAACGGGGAGCGTCCGCCAGGGAAAGGGTAAAATAACAAGTGAGCAGGAATAATTTTCTCTACTCCGGGGCGCTGCTGATGCAGCGCCCTGTTTTTTTTCAGATGCCCGGGATGGCGGATGTTTCTGGACTTGCACAGGGCTTCCCGGGATACTGCATATTCCGACCGAGAACTAAAAAAACAGAGGTTTTATGATGAAACGCGTGATATTGCTGGTGTTTATTGCAACGCTCGCCGGCTGCGACCAGGCTGCAGATACCGGCATGCCTGAGCCGCAGGACAGCACCGCAGGCAGCGCGAATGTCGCAGATACTGAACGGCCCGGGGGCAGCAGTGAGACACCGGACGGACAGTCTGAGGGTCCAAGGGCACACGTCTTCCAGTTCGGTCTCTACAAGGCGATAAGGAAGGGGAAGGTTGGCACCAGCACGGAAACAAACACCGGCAAGGTTGTGCGCAAACCAAAGCTTGAGCATGTCTCGATGACCGACCGTATCCCTCTGGTCAAAGATACCTATTTCGGTTATCAGTACCGCCTGTTCAAGTTGCCGCCTGAAGCCCTGGTTAAACCGTTTATAGAACTGCGCAAGGTTCTGGTCCACCCGGAAATGACCCTGCCTGACGGCTCCAGGACCACCGGCTGGGATCGTACCTTCAAGGGCAGGGTGGAAACCCGGCAGGTCATGGGTTTTGACGGCTATGCCTTTAACGAGGACTATGAACTGGTGGAAGGCGACTGGATCTTCCAGATCTGGTACCAGGACAAAAAGCTGATCGAACGAAAATTTGTCAGTGTCCAGCCGCAGCAGGCGCAGGCTGCCAAGGAGTCGGACAAGGAATAAACCGGGAAAATAATGCATCTTTATAAAAGACTGCGACGCCCGACAATAACAAAAACAGCTAATATCATGGTTAAACCTTACACAAGCCTAGTATGACAAGGGTAGCAGCTGAAACAGCCGCGGCGATCGAAGTTACATCGCTGTGCAAGGATTTTGGCGCCTTTACCGCTGTCCGGGACGTTTCCTTCGAAGTCCGCAGCGGCGAGGTGCTGGGCTTTCTCGGTCCCAATGGTGCGGGTAAATCCACGACCATGAAAATGATCACCGGCTTCCTGGCGCCCACGCGGGGGCAGGTACAGGTGGCCGGGTTTGACGTCAGCCGGCAACCGCTCGAGGTCAAACGCCGTATCGGTTACCTGCCCGAAGGAGCCCCCGCCTACGATGATATGACGGCGACCGCCTTCCTGGAGTTCATTGCCCGAATTCGCGGTTATCGTGGCAGAGAACGGCGCGAACGGGTGGCAGCGGCCATTGACAGGGCGAACCTGGGCAGCGTTGTTCACAAACCCATCGAGACCCTGTCCAAGGGCTTTAAACGACGGGTGGGCCTTGCGCAGGCGATATTGCACGATCCACCTATTCTGATCATGGACGAGCCCACCGATGGTCTCGACCCCAACCAGAAGCACGAAGTGCGCGAACTGATCCGGGAAATGGCCAGAGACAAGGCTATCCTGATCTCCACCCACATTCTTGAAGAAGTGGATGCGATCTGTGACCGTGCCATCATCATCGCCCACGGCACACTGCTGTTCGATGGCACGCCGCAACAGCTGGTGGCCATGTCGAGTCTGCATAATGCGGTGAGGATCTGTTTTGAAGGTGAAATTCCCGCTGCCGCCGAAACCAGCCTGCGTCGCCTGGATGAAGTCGCGGACGTTATTGGCGGCACAGGCGCTGATCACCTGACGGTGTTGCCGGGTAACGGCGTATCCATTGTCAGGCAGGTGACCCACCTGGCACGTGATGAGGGCTGGCAGATCGAAGAGCTGTTTGTCGAAGCCGGGCAGCTCGACGAGGTGTTCCGCCGCATCACCACCCGGACTGAAACAGTACACAGGGGAGGCGAGTTGTGAGTGCAACGGGCGCCATCCTGAAGCGCGAGCTGGGTAACTATTTTGCCACCCCGGTCGCCTACGTGTTTATCGTTATTTTCCTGGTGCTGTCGGGTGTGTTTACCTTCTATCCGGGTGGCCTGTATGAACGTGGCCAGGCTGACCTGCAGCCATTCTTCACCTTTCACCCGTGGCTGTACCTGTTTCTGATTCCGGCGCTGTCGATGCGCCTGTGGGCCGAGGAGCGCAAGGCCGGCACGATTGAATTGCTGATGACGCTGCCGATATCCACCGGTGAGGCGGTACTGGGCAAGTTTCTGGCGGCATGGGCATTCACCGGTATTGCACTGGCCCTGACCTTCCCGGTGTGGCTCACCATCAACTATCTCGGTGATGCGGATAATCCCGTCATCCTGCTGAGCTACCTCGGCAGTTTTCTGATGGCGGGCGCCTACCTTGCAGTGGGTGCCTGCGTGTCGGCTTTCACGCGCAACCAGGTCATCGCTTTTGTGATTTCATTTGTGATCTGTTTTGTTTTTGTGCTGGCGGGTTTTCCCATGGTGATGGACGTGTTCCAGGGCTGGGCGCCGCAGGCATTGACCAATGCCATCAGTAGTATGAGTTTCCTGAGTCACTTCGAATCGGTTACCCGGGGAGTCATCGATCTCAGGGACCTGATTTTCTTCTTTTCATTCATCGGCGCCTGGCTGCTGGCCAATGCCATCGCCGTGGAAATCAAAAAATCGGACTGATGATGTTGAAAGGGCGGGCACTCTATTCCACATCGGGACTGCTGGCGATAGCAGTATTGCTGCTGGTCATCAACCTGTTCGCCGGCCTGTTGATCAAGGGTGTCAGGTTCGACATGACGGAGAACAGGCTGTACACGCTGTCTGACGGTACACGCAATATCCTGAAAAGCCTCGACGAGCCCGTCACCCTGCGTTTCTACTTCTCGGAAAAACAATTCAGTGACATGCCCGTGATCGCCACCTACGGCCAACGGGTTCGTGAACTGCTGGAAGAATATGCTGCTGTGAGTGGCGGCAAGCTAAAACTCATTATTGAAGAACCCGAGCCGTTTTCCGATGCCGAAGAGCAGGCGGTGCGCTACGGCATGCAGGGTGTACCGGTCGATACGTCCGGCGGCTATGCCTATTTCGGACTGGTCGGCAGCAATGCGGTCGATGATATCCGGCGCATTCCCTTCTTCCAGTCGGACCAGGAAGATGCGCTCGAATATACTGTCTCGAAGCTGGTTTACAGCCTGGCAAACCCGCAGAAACCGGTAGTGGGTCTGATATCCGGCTTGCCTGTTACGGCCGGTTCCAGGACCGGTCATCCCCTGCTCGCCGAGCAGGACAATGACTGGTTCACACTCACCCGGATGAAACAGTCATTCGACGTGCTGGAACTGGGCACCGACAGCGAGCGCATCCCCGAAAATATCGATGTACTGATGATCGTCTATCCCAGGGACCTGCCGGAAAAGACGCTGTTCGCCATCGACCAGTATGTGCTGGGTGGGGGGCGCGCGCTGGTGTTTCTTGACGGATTTTCGGAAGCCGACAGGTCCATGCCTGAAGTGACCAGTCCTGAACAGGGTTACGTCGAGGCGGTACGCAGTTCGGATCTGCGGCGGTTGATGGACGCCTGGGGCGTACAGCTGGCCCCCGATTATATTGCCGTCGACCGACGTGCAGCGACCAGTGTGATGACCAGCCGGGGCAAGCCGGTGGACTACATCGTGTGGCTGACCTTGCGCAAGAATGCCTTTAATGCCGAGGATTTCGTGACGGCGGACCTGCAGTCGCTGGTCATGGCAAGCTCCGGCTACCTGCTTAAGAAACCGGATGCAACGACACAGCTAACGCCGCTGATCCGGACCAGCGACCAGGCCATGCAGCTGGAGGCGGGCTATGTGAAATACGGCACCAGGCCGACCGACCTGTTGCAGAGCTATGCGCCGGGCGGGACACCGCTGGTGCTGGCAGCGCGCATCCGTGGTGATGTCAAATCCGCTTTTCCGAATGGTGTCGAAGGGGCAGAAAAAACTGACCGCCTGACTGCATCGAGTGAACCGGTGAACGTCATTGTGGTTGCCGATACCGATATGCTCGATGATCGCTTCTGGGTCGATTTTAAAGACTTTTACGGTCGGCGCGTGGCTGCTACCCGGGCCGACAATGGCGCCTTCCTGATCAATGCCCTGGAGAACCTCAGCGGCAGCAATGATCTGGTCAGTCTGCGCAGCCGTGGCCGGTCGGCAAGACCCTTTATCAAAGTCGCTGCATTGAAGGAAGCCGCCGAAAAACAATTCCGCACTAAAGAACGGGCGCTGCAGATCAAGCTCAGTGAGACGGCACAGAAGATCAGCGAACTTCAGCAACAGAAAGAAGGCGAAAGCTCCCTCATTATGAGTGCGGAACAACGCGAAGAGCTGCGCAAGTTCCAGGCCGAACAGATCAGGACACGCAAGGAACTGCGCAGCGTACAGCATGATCTGACCCGGAACATCGAAAAGCTTGGCACCTGGCTGAAGATCATCAATATCGGCCTGATTCCGCTGCTGGTCATCCTGGTGGCGACCGTACTGGGTGTGGTACGAATGCGGCGTATGCGCCGCGCGACGGTAACAGATAACGGTTAAACGGGTAACGATGCAACGCAAGGCACTGGGGATTGTTTTATTGCTGCTGGTTGTTCCGGGCGGCGCCTGGCTAATGCTCGGCGAGCGCCAGTCCCCGCCGGATAACGGCGCTGCCGGCCAGCGTCTGTTTCCGGAGCTGGAACAGAAACTGAACGACATTACCCGGATCCGCGTCGAACACAATGGCAGCGTTTACGAGGTGCTGAAACACGGCGATCAGTGGCAGTTGCCGGACAAGGGTGGTTATCCTGTTCTGTTTGAGCGTGTCAAACCACTGCTGCTGGGTCTTGCCCTGCTGGAAAAAGTCGAGCCTAAAACCGACAAGCCGGAAAACTATGCGCGGCTGGGCGTACAGGAGCCGGCCGTGGATAGCGGTAACATACGCATCGAGTTGTACGTAACCGGTGACGACCCCGTCGCCTCGCTCATTGTTGGCGGGATCAGGAGCGGGCTGATTGCCGGCGGCAGGGATGGCATCTATGTGCGGATATCCGGTGACCCACGTGCCTGGCTGGTGTCCGGTAACCTGGACCTGCCACAACAGCAGGTCGACTGGGTCGACAGGCAGATTATTCACATCAAGCCGAAAACGGTGCAGCGTGTCACTATCCGGTACCCTGACGGGGACACGCTGGAGATAGCAAAACGGCACAGGGGTGTCGCGACTTATACTGTCGTGAATATGCCCGGGGGGGCTGTGCTGAAAGACGGCATAGAGATCAATACCCTCGCCAGGGGCCTGGCTGCCCTGAACATGGATGATGTTCTGGTTCGTGCCGGGGCCGGACTTCCCGAAGCCGATGCCGTGGCAGCCGTGTTCGAAACCTGGGACGGCTTGCGGGTCACGGCCTGGACGGTCGAGCAGGGGGGTGAAATATTTGTCTGGTTTGATGTCGGTGCAAACGCACCGGTGGTGACGGACCTGTCCAGGGCAGGAACCACACAGGTCAATGATGAAGTGTTACGCGCCCGGCTCGAGGGCTGGGTTTACCGGATACCACGCGCCCGCGGGGACAAACTGCGCAAGCGGCTTGATGACATTACCGTGGGGCAATGAGGCTGCCATGCCAAACCGCACAAAAATTATTTCAGCCGCCGTTTTCTGCTTTATGAGTGCCGGCGCGTCGGCCGGTGAAGTAGACGTCGAGGCGGTCTCCTTCAGGCAGGCAGCCGATGGCAGCTACCGTTTTTCTGTCACGCTACGTCACGCCGATACCGGCTGGGATCATTATGCCGACCGCTGGGAGGTGCTGACGCCCGAAGGCGAAATCATTGCGACGCGGACACTCTATCATCCCCATGTCGATGAGCAGCCTTTTACCCGCAGCCTGTCGGGCGTGAAGATACCGGACGCTCTCAGCCGGCTGGTGATAAGAGGCCATGATTCGGTACATGGCTATGGTGGTGAAGAGAAACGGGTTGATTTGTCCGCTGGCGCCAAATAAAAAGCCTGTCCGCAAAGTGCGGACAGGCTCGGTACTGCCGAAAACCGTTATCCCGGCGCAGGCCGGAATAGGGTTTCCTTAAGGTGTGAACTGCTCGATGACGAGATTGCCGTCTGCATCAAACGAATAACGCTCACCCTGTTCGGTACCGGTCAGCGCCGTGAAGCCACCGTCGACATAGACCTGTACACCTTCGGGACTGTGGAGGAAGTCAACCCACTGCCTTGCGAGACGTTTGTGCTTGCCGCGCATGGTGGCCAGGAAGGCGACCGAGTAGACGACCGGCTTGTTGACGGCGTCGATGGGCTGGAAACCGCCCACAGCGTCGCCGTTGTTGACCGCCAGCTGCAGCTCTGACACCCACACCGGGCCCACATCGGAGTCACCCGCCAGGATACGCGAAGGTGTTTCAACGTGATGCACGCGTGTTTCGTGCGTGTTGGCCTTGTTCAGGATTGCGAATTCACACATGCGCAGGGTGCCGTCGGCAATCGACGCATGGCCTGTGTAATGACACTGTACATTGGTGGCCAGGTTGAAGTCTGTGGTTACGCCAGTACGGGTAGCCGCAGGTGAACCCGGTTGTGGGGTAGCAACAGCTGCCAGCAAAGTATCCAGCGCAGCGACTTCAGCAGCAGTACCGTTCAGGCGCGTGTACTCATCCATGCGACGGTACATGTTGTTGATCCCGCGGTGTACACCTTCGTTGATATGGTCAACTTCGGATACTCGAATCGAGGGATCCAGCAGGTCCAGAGTGGCGTCGATGGTCCCGTCGACACCGGTGCCGATCCCCGAGCTGTTGCTCTCATCGGTCATCAGCGTCAGCTGGTTACGGATGTAGGGCACCGCTTCGGTGACAAAACCGTTGGCGGCAAGATCACGCATCAGGGGGAAGTTGGTGCTGGTGAAAACATCAAAATCGACCTGGATGCTGGTGGGCAGGAAGTTGCGATCGTCCTCGTTGCCCAGCAGCATGCAGCCTGACTTGATCTGGTTACGTTCCTGGCCCGGCGGTATCAGTTCGATAAAGTAGTCGGCCCCCTTGTTCTGCAAGCCGGCAAAGGTTCGTGGCTGGTTACCGATGGCAGTAAGGTCGACTTCCGGGTCAGTCGTGGCGCGCAGTTCGTTGAATGCCTGCATGAAGTGGTCAAACACAACCCACTGGTTACCGGCCATGGCCAGGTTCAGGTTGCTGGTTGCGGGATTGCCGTGGAATTCAGTCGTGCGGTCCGCGGGTAACTGGGCACAATTACCCTGCAGTACATATGACTTCTCATCGCTGTCGTCATCGTCGTCAGGACTGGCGAGTACTGCACCTGCCGGTAACAGGGACAATGCGCCCGCCAGGGCTATTGCTGTGCTGAGCTGGTTGAACTTGAACATCTTTAGAATCCTCCAAATGGGTTCGTTTTTTGATTGCTGCGCGCTCCAGTCTATGAAGGGTCCGCGGATCGCGTAAGTGGGCCGTACCCAATACAGCCCGGGGTCACACCCGAGATGGGCCTGGGGTAAACCCTGGGTTACAGGAGGATGTGTTGCAGGTCGCGCCGGCTTATTGCCAGCGGAAACTCCAGGCGCCGATGGCAAGCAGCACCAGCGTCATCAGCACCAGCACGACGATGTCCGAAGCGACATCCATCAGCCCCGCGCCGTCGATCATGATGGCCCTGGAGGCATTGATGAGATGTGTGAGCGGGAAGACCTGTGCCAGTTTCTGCACCCAGGGGTGCAGGCCTTCCAGCGAGAACCAGACGCCGGAGAGGAACATCATCGGCCAGCTGATCAGGTTCAGCAGGCCGCCGGCAAGTTCCTCGCTGCTGACGCGTGCGGCGATCAGCAGGCTGAGGCTGATCATGCAGATGGAACCGAGCGTAAACACCAGGAACAGGTCCAGGTAACTGCCGAACATGCTGAAGCCGATGATCAGGTCACTGCCGATGAATACCGCGGTGGTGGTGAACAGGATCAGCCACAGGCGCGACATGACCTGTGCGGAAAGGAACTCAAAGGCCGTCAGCGGTGTGGCTTTCAGGCGCTTCAGGACGCCGTTCTTGCGGTAGCGCACGATGACGAAGCCGACGCCGAACAGGGCGCTGAACATCATGTTCATGCTCAGTACACCGGGTATCAGCCAGTCGATGTAGCGGGTCTCGCGCCCGCTCACTGTCTCACGCGTATAGTCCGCACCGCCCGTGGCATGCAGTACGCGCTCCAGGATATAGCCGCTCGGCGAGGTGTCGTTGATCCAGTAGCGTTGTGCCGCCGGGTCCAGCAGCATGTCCAGCTGGTGGCGGTCGACCTTGGTGACAGCCGCCTGCACGTCGCTGACCGGAAGGAAGCGGATGTATTCAGTGTTTTCGAATTCCAGTGCGGGAGTGGCGCCGCCCTGTTCGACCACAGCCACCTTGTACAGGTTCGGCCGGTCACCGCTGAAAGCAAAACCGAAGCCCAGCACGACCAGTGCCGGGAACAGGATATTCCAGGCCAGCGCCGAGCGGTCGCGCCAGAACTCCTTGTTGCGCGTGGTGAAGATCGCGAGGAAGCGGGCGGTTTTTATCGGCACGGCATCACCCCCTGAGCTCCTTGCCGGTCAACTCCAGGAACAGGTCTTCCAGCGTGCGCGGCCGGATGTTGAGGCCTTGCAGCGGTACGTGCAGTTCAATAAGCCGGCGGATGGTCGCTTCCACATCACTGGTCAGGATTTCCACCTTGCCGTCATGCCTCAGCACCGTTGCCGCCACATCGTCGCCATTGCCGGTGAAGTCATCTTCCGGCAGTTGCAGGACCGCATCATTGTAGTGCGCAGCCAGCAATGCCTGGGGTGTATCCAGGGCGATGATTTGTCCACGGTCCATGATCGCAACCTCGTCGCACAGCATATAGGCTTCTTCCATGTAATGGGTGGTCAGCAGAATGGCCTTGCCGTCTTCGCGGATGCGTCGCACCAGTTCCCAGAAGTTGTGCCGCGCCTGCGGATCAAGGCCGGTGGTCGGTTCATCGAGAAACACGATGTGCGGGTTATTCACCAGTGCGATAGCCAGTAACAGGCGCTGGCGCTGACCGCCTGACAGACGCCGGGTATCGCGTTCCAGGAACTCGCCCAGGGAACAGGTCTCGATAAGTTCTTCCAGCGGCAGGCTGACGGGATACAGGCGCCGGAACAGGGTCAACGTCTCGTACACGCTGATGTAGTCCTGCAGGGCGGTGCTCTGGAACATGATGCCCGCTTCATTGCGGAAGCGTTGCCCAAGCGCCTTGCCACGGTATAGCACCTGTCCGCTGGTGGGTGTGACAATCCCTTCCAGCATTTCCACCGTGGTGGTTTTACCGGCGCCGTTGGGGCCCAGCAGACCGAAGCAGACGCCTTGCCCGAGTTCGAAGCTGACGCCGTTGACAGCCTTCACACCAGGATAGTGTTTGACCAGGTTTTCAATGCTGAGAAGTGCAGACAATGTTGATAATCCAGACTATTTCGACGCCGCTGCCGGGTGTTTAGCAGTGCTGTCGGGAGCCTGTATAATAGAGGATAACAACGGTCTGTCCCATCACTGATTCCCGTGTGGTGGAAATAAAGACAGGCCCGTACGGGGATGCCATCGTGCAACGGTTCGCCAGACTCAGTGTAATTTCCTGCCTTGCGGTTTCCGGCATGCTGTCGTCCGGTTTGACGCAGGCTGCCGCCGTGTACACGTGGGTAGATGATGAGGGCGTTACCTGGTTCAGTGAAAAACCTCCTGCCAGCGAGTCGGCCGGTAACGAGGTCAGCCGGGTTCCTGTCGATGATTTCTCATCCCTGGAGAACCGGCCGGAGGGCGACCTGCAATCGGTACTCGATGTGGCTGCCAGTATCGAGGCCAGCCGCCTGAAGCGTGAGCGCGCACGGCGCGAGAATGAAAGACTGATACTGGAACGGCGTCAGCTGCAACAGCAGTCAGACTATGCGGAGCAGCCGTACAACGAACGCTATAACGTCTGGTATGCACCACCGTACTACCGCCCCGGGAAACCCCGCCCGCCTTATGCGCGTCCGCCGGGGTACCGGCCTCCGGGAGGGTGGCCACCAGGCTCCCGGCCTCCGGAACCTGCCCCTTATCCGGGCGGTACGCCACCCGGCAGGGTCACTTTTGGCCGCTAGGGAAACGCGTGCTTACCAGTTGAACTTGATACCGAACGTCACAGCCCGGTCGTCTTCGGTGACGTCCTTCAGATCCAGCACCAGGAAATGATTTTTATCGAGGTAGATGGAGGCGTCGTGTCTGATAGCCAGGCCGGCCGCGGCGCCCATGACATTGATCCCGCTTTTCGGAACACCCAGCGACAGCAGGGCATTTTCAGAATAGGAAGCGACAAATTTGCTGATGTGGCGTTTGTTGGTCCGGTAAGTGTTGCGGTATTCCTGGTCTGACATATCGGCAGAGTAGCCTTGCCAGAAGAAGGTATTCAGGCCGCCCCCGGCGCCTGTTGCCACGGCGCTGTCATCGGCATAAAGCGGCCCCGTCGCCAGTGCGGCGAGTAACGAGCAAAGTAATGATACCCGGGCCGAACGCTTCATCACATTTCCCCCTGGAAGGTGATGTATGGGATCTATGACCCAATACTACTCCTTGTTACGGCCGGGTGGCGAAAATGCTGGATGAATAATTTTAATGCTAATAAAAACAATAAAGTATATTGTATATCCAGTGTAGATTATTAGTTTTCGGCGTGGTTTTTCTGTGCTTCCCTGTTACGCAGTTCCCAGGCCTTGTCCGCGACACACTGGTCATATTCTTTTTGTGCCGCTTTTCTGGCTTCGGAGCGAACTGCACCGCTGGCGCCCATGCCGGACAGGCGCCTGCGTGGCTTGTTATAGGTGCACTCGCTGCGCGCCTGCTCAATATGCGCAGTGTCGATTTCCGGCACCCGGCCAGGCACGGCCGTAATGGCATCTGAAGCCTCGATCTCCACGCACAGGTAGGTGCCGTCGCCCTGTGTTTTACAGTCGAGCAGGATAGCGGAGGCGGGGAAAGCGCATGCCGTGGCAAGCGGAAACAGAATCCAGCGCGGGAGAGTGGTCATGAACAGGCCTTTATTCAGAGTGCTTCGGGTACCAATCGGGGACTGGAGAGGCTATAGCAAATGCCCCGCTTTGTCACCGTGAGGCAACGCCGTCGACCAGCAGGCTGGCCAGTACCGCCCGCGTGACATTTTGCAGGAAAGCGAGGTTCAGCGTTTCCAGGGTATCACTCGGCTGGTGGTAGTGCGGGTTCCGGAAATCAGCGGTATCCGTCAGCATAATGGCCCGGTAACCGCTGTCCCAGTAAGCGCTGTGGTCGCTGCGCAGCGCGTCCTTGAGAAAGCCGGCCAGCCGGTTGGCGCTGAAATACGGCAGGGCGGGGACATAGACATCAGCAGCCCGTTCGAACCGGTTGCCAAGGCCTCCCGAAGGGATATTACCTGCCACGGCGATAAAATTACCGGTCGTGGGCGGCGAGAACAGCAGCGGGACCCTGAGCGGTGTGCCCTGGCTGCGCGGCTGCTCAGTGGCATAGCCGACCATCTCCAGGACGATGGCGCCGAGCAGGGGTTCATTGCGTGCGCGGATAAGCTGCACGTGGTGCCGGCTGCCGGCGAGGCCGTCCTCTTCATGGTCAAAAAAGCAGAAGCGAACGGTGTAGTGCGGTTGCGCCTGAGCCAGCAGGCGCGCAACCTCCAGCAGGGCGGCAACGCCGCTGGCATTATCGTCGGCGCCGGGCGTATCCGCACGTGTGTCATAGTGTGCGGCCAGTTCCAGGACCCGGCGGGGTGTGCCGGTGCCGCGCCGTTCAGCCAGGATATTCACGCCACCGGCAGCGAGGGTCTCTGTGTATGGCCGGTAACCATACTGTGTCAGCTGTGAACTGATGTAAGCGACGGAATGCTGCATAGCCGCCACATTGGTCCGGGTGCGCGGTCCCTGCTTTAACAGCGCCACGATATGATCGCTGAGACGCGCCTGCTCCACACGGGCCACAAGCGCTGCCACATCCTGCTGTGGCCGGTTATCAGTACAGCCTGTAGCAATGACAACGGCAGTCAGCAGGAAGGCAAGGTATCGATACATGGCAGGCGCTGACTATACGGGGTGGCAGGCAGGCGGTCGACCGCATGCCCGTCACTGCCACCGCCTGCCGGGTATCAGCGCGATACCAGCCGGGCGGGGCCGCGTGACCAGGAGCCATCCGGTTGCAGGCAGGCGGTGCCGTAGGCATCGACCTGGCGGCCGCCAACAGTGACTTTCATCTGGTACTCGCGCTCCTGCAGGCAGGTCGAGGCCGGGCCGCCGGGCTGGTACTGGTATTGCGGTGCCGGGGCGGGTGCCGGCGCCGGTGCATAGTAGGGCTGCTGGATGGTGGCCGGGGCCTGGTTGTTGCCAATCACATAGCCGAACAGGCCGCCCACCAGCAGGCCATACAGCAGTTTTTCATCGTCATCGCTGTTATGGCGCCGGTGCCTGCCGCCTCCGGGATAGTAGGTATTATAGGTATAATTCCCGCCATGCCTGTCATGGCCGTGCTTGCGGGAATGATGGCCACCATCCGCCAGGGCAGTAGCGGTGCCCGTGAGCAGCATGGCCGTCAGCGTGGCGATAGCGGTAAAACGCACTGGGTGCAGGTTCATGTCGGTTACCTCGTTGTTAGTCTTCATAGACAGCTAACGGGGAAGCTGCGAAAAAGGTAACATTAAATAAAACAAACTAAATAACAATGGAATACGCGATGTATCTAAGCCGTTTTATAATGTTGTTGCTAGTGCTGATCCTGTCGGGTTGCTCCTGGTTGTGGCCATCCGTGAAGGAATCGGATGTGCGTTTGATCACGGCTGATGGGCTGACAGGCTGTACCCGTCTCGGGACCACGCATGTTTCACTGATGGACAAGCTCGAGCCGCTGTTACAGAACGAAGCGCAATTGGCCGAAGAACTGGTAGCACTGGCCCGTAACAGCGCCGTCCAGTTCGGCGGCAATGCGATCATGGCTCTCACCGGTATTCGTGAGGGTACACAATCATTTGCCATTTACAGCTGTGAGACTGATGCCGGTTCCTGACAGACAAACGGAGAAACCCGCTGTGGTAAAAAAACTGATGATTCTCGTGCTGGGCATGACCCTGGCCTCATTCAACGTACTGGCCGCTGAAAAAGTCACTGCCGAGCAGATACGCGAAGTTATCCTGGCAACGGATACCGCGGCGGTAAACCAGGACACCCGGGGGATAGGGGTTCACCTGGGCGACAGCTTCTTCAAGTACATCGAGGTGACCACGGAAGAAATACCCCTGGCCGTCCAGCTCACCAAGCAGCAATACCTGGACCTGATCGAGAGGGGCTGGGAAACTATCGAGAAATACAGTTACCTGCGCAAGGACGTTGTCATCAACGTGGCGCGTGACGGCAGCCGCGGTGAATCCAATTCCACCATCATCGAAACGATCCGCACCGACGGCAAGGATATGGTCAGCAAGGTCAGGGAATATGCCCAGTACGAGCTGGAGAATGGCCGCACAGTCATCGTCAGTATCGAAAGTCAGACCCTGGTGGGCGATACTACGCCGGAATGAACGACGACGAGACCAGGCCCTACACCCTGGCGCAGCGCGATGACCGCTACGCGGTGCTCGACGGGCGGGGCGAATCCGTCCTGGAGAGCAGGGACCGGGCGACCATCGAGCACTATGTCGTACTCATGAACGGGGCCTATTCCTCCGGCTACAGGGCCGGGTACCGGGCGGGAAAAGCCACATCACGGGATGCCTGAAGGTCCTGAAATACGGCGCGCCGCTGATGCGCTTGCGTCCGTGCTCAGCGGCAGGAAGGTAAAAAGCGCCCGTTTCTTCCTCAACACGCTGCAACGTTTCAACAAAGAACTCTCGGGCAGCAGGGTTCTGGACGTGACTTCCCGCAGCAAGGCCATACTGACCCGCTTTGACAACGGCCTGACCCTCTACAGCCATAACCAGCTTTACGGCCGCTGGGTGATCCTGCCCGCCGGCGAGTATCCTGGCAGCACACGCACACTGCGCCTGGCTATCCATACCAGGGACTGCATGGCGCTGTTGTACAGCGCGTCGGACATTGAAGTCATCAGGACGGCGGACCTCGACCAGCATCCTTACCTGCGCAAGCTGGGTATCGAGTTGCTGGCGCCCGGTACGGGGCCGGATGACGTCATTGCACGCTTCGATGACAGCCGGTTCCACCGCCGCAACCTGATGAGCCTGTTACAGGACCAGAGTTTCATCTCGGGGATGGGAAATTACCTCTGCTGTGAGGTACTGCACGTCAGCGGCATCCATCCCCGGCGACGCCTGGCTGAACTTGGCAGGGCACAACGGCATCGCCTGGCAAAAAACTGCCACAGGCTGACCCGGCAATCCTATAAAACCGGCGGTATTACCAACCTGGTGACACGCGCGGAAAAATTGCGTAAAGCCGGCTTTGAGTTTGAAGACTACCGCTTTCATGTCTACCGGCGCGAAGGCCTGCCCTGTTATAAATGCGGCACCGGCATCGAAAAAGGCAGCTACAGTGGCAAGACGGGGTACCTGTGTCCCGGCTGTCAAACGTAAGCTGCGGGACTTTCCACAACCTGTGCAGGCGGTCCCCTCACAAAAGGCGTATTTGACGCAACGCAAGTCCGGCCGGTAAAAAATCTGTTAGCCTGATATCTATAAATCAAGCCAGATCCGGCCAGGGGTACAGGAGGTGTTGCGATGACGACGCATAAAATATCAAAGGCGGACCAGTTCTATGCCACCCAGTGGCTGCATGTCATGCTTGACAGGGATAACTGGCTGTCCGACGATTTTGACAGGGTGCTGGATGCCCGAAACGAGTTTAAAAAGATTTGTCTGGCCAGCAAGCCCGATAAAATCAATGCTTTTTGCGAGGCGTGGTTATCGCCGGAACAGCAGGAAGAACTGCACCGGTCTGTCAACGCAGCCCGCAAGCGGCATGTCATCGATGAAGAACTGGATGAAAACCATACCGGGGCCATCCTGACCCACAGGGCAAAATTTATCCTTGACCGCCTGGCCCTGCAGGAAGAGTGCACAATTTCCGAAGTTATCGAGAATCACCTGGTGAATCTCGTGGATTGCGAGATACCCTATCAGGAGTGACGAACCAGCGTGTCCAGAATGGATTCTGCATGCAGCACCGGCAGTGAAAAGTGTCCTTCGCCCGGGACAATGGCAAGTACCGGGTTCGTCAGCTGTGCGTGTACGAATTCACTGTGATGGCAGGGAACGATACGGTCTGCATCGCCATGCCACAAATGAACCGGCAGGCGGATATCCGCCAGCTCGAACCCCCAGGGGTTCTGGTAAAGCGTGACATCCTGTGCGGGCGCGAGCGGCCCCTGTCGGAACGATTCCTGAAGACTCCTGGCCAGCAACCCGAGTATATCGCTGCGCAACAAAACCGGCTTGTCCGCGCCACCATTGCCATAGGCAAGCAGGCGTAATACCAGGGCAGGGCGGGACGTTGCCAGCCAGCCCAGCGGCCGGGCATACAGACTGTGCAGCAAGGCGGGAGCTTGCCCTGCGAGATAAAAACCCGAACGGGCGATCCAGTGCATCTCACGGCGCAACGCGGGCTCATAAACCGGCCCCAGGCCGCAGACAATACCCATCGAACTGATGCGCCCGGGGATTTCATGGGCACAGGCCAATGCATACGGGCCACCCCCTGAAACAGCGATGATCCCGAAAGAGTCAAAACCCAGGCTATCGGCCAGTGCCACGATGTCGTCTGGCCAGTGTACGAGTGTGCGGTTTTGCTGGAAATCGGATAAACCATAGCCGGGGCGGTCAACCGCATAAATGCTCAGGTTGAGTGCCCTGGCGGCCGCATGCAGCATGCTGCATTCATAGCGGGAGCCGGGCATTCCGTGGAAGTAGAAAAACGGACGGCCGTGTTCAGCGCCATAGTGCGCGTATCCCAACCGGCGGCCATCCGGAAGCCGGATGGTGAAAGAAGTTTTCTCGTCGTGCATTAATGAATGGGTGTGCCGGCCTCGTAACGCGTTCAGGGTTGCGCGTAAGGTGGCGGTGACCAGTGCTGCCTCTCGTGCTCAGCCTGGGCCCGGGCCAGACCGGCTTCGCGCCGGGCTTTGGTGGCAAGCGCCAGCGCTTTTCTGTGATCGCCCTTTGCAGCAGTTTTCTCAGCTTTTTTAATGAGAGACTCGGTACTTCGCCATCCGCCTTGCAGAGCGTCGGCCTCTTTCTGGGCCGCTTTGGCGGCAGCGATGGCTTTTTGTGCATCCGTCGCACTGTCCGCGCAAATACCTGCGGCCGGGAGCATAAAAACCAGCAGACATGCCAGGCATCGTTTTTTCATGTCCATTCTCCAGAGGTCTCAGAAACGCGCCGCCGGGGCGTTCGAGGGCAGGCCGTTGCTCAGGCGCCGGTGGAAATATTCAAGGTTATTCATGCCTGCGCTGCCCGCCTTGAGCGGTTTGGCACCGACATTTTTCATACACCCCTTGTAGCGGCGTTGAATGGGTCCGAGCGCGCCCCACTTCGAGCGATAGGCGGGGAAATTTGCCGCCTGGCCAATGGCGGGGCTCAACTCGTTACCGCGTATGCGCCGGCCGGCGGTCTCCCAGTGGCAGTGATAACAGGCGAAACCGCGCGGGCCGCGGCGTGTGAAATAGATGCGCTTGCCATCCTCATAAGCGGCCAGCGCGCGCGGGTCATCGGCGACCTGAATGTCGATCGGCATGCCGCGGGAGGTTTCTGCAAGATAGGCGAGTATTGCCGGGAGATCCCCTTTTAACAGGCCCAGCGGCTTTGCCCCGTTCTTTTCCCGGCACCGATTGAGTTCCATGGAGAGTGTCCGCACCCTGCCTTCCTGCAGGTCGAACCGCGGGTAGGTATTGGCAATACCGGTGCCGCCGTTTTCCAGGCAGTCAGCGTAGCTTTTCCCGTTCGGGAACGGTGTATTGAATAACCGCTCACCTTTCTCGATCACAAACTCGTAGGGCGGGAACTCCATGATCTCTTCCCACTGCCTGCGCTTGTCGTCATTGAAGTTGTACATGCCCATCAGGTAATTACTGTCTTTAAAATCCGGGAACTGTTGCTTGAAGTAGGCCTGGTAGGCCTTGAGGTCTTCATCCGGACCGGCATGTGAAAGCATGGGAAACGTGCCCATGAAACCCAGATATACAACTACCAGGATAACTTTGTTCATGCGTCACGCCTCCCGACACCACTGCCCGGGTTTGTCTGGCTACAAGCCATAAAGAAAATCGATTATCTGTTCGATCTGGGCTTCCGTGAGAAGCCCGTTGCGCCCGAAAGGCGGCATCATGCTATACGGTTTGGCTACGTGGGGGTCATAGACAAGCTTGCGTAGCTGGGCGCGCTCCGGGAAACGTGCGCTTATACCTGCAAAGGGTGGCGCGATAGAGCCGGCCTGGTTGGTTCCTTCGAAATAGTGGCAGGCCTGGCAATAGCCAATCGCCAGTGTCTTACCTGTCTGCTGGGGTGGCTTTGTCTTTGTGTCAGCAGCCATAACAGCCTGGGCACCTGCGGCCAGGCAGACGCCCAGCAGCCCGGTAGGGAGAGAAAACATACCATACGCCATTTTCCTGCCCTCGCACCCGGAAACCCCGGAATGTATATACACTTTGTATTTATAGGGTATAGGTCACATAACCGGGAAGATCAAGGGTGAAAAAAATAAAGGCGGCCGTGGCAAATGAGAATGATTATGTTTTGGTATCAGTTTGCCGATCAGGCGGTGCCGGATCTCAGCCTGGCGCTCAATCGTCTGCCTTCACTCCACTCGGTGTGTCCCAGTGCCTCGCCAAGTTCCTGCATCAGCCGTCGGGCGAGAGGCTTGCCCTTGATACCGTCACCAAGGCAGACAGGTTTACCGGAGGCAGGGATGGCTTCCAGCAGATAGTGCAGCTTTGCCTTGACGCCCTGGCCTTGCCGGACATTGATCTTGAAGCGCAGTTCACGAATGTCCTTGCGTTGCAGGGCGTGCCGGAAGGTAAGCCCCAGGACGTTACGTGTCGATACGATACCCTGGCCGGTTATTTTTACATCGAGGCTGTTGAACAGGGAATAAATGCCGAATGTGACCAGAAGTAATCCAATAACCCCGAAGACCAGCACGAAAAAACCGCCGAAGAGGATAAAAATCATTCCGAAAGCATCACCGGATGCAATGTCGGAAAAACCTGTAGAGAACATCCAGGGTACGATCCCGAAGCAAGCCCCGAACAACAGCATGGCAAGGCCCATGCCGCGGTTTCTGGAGGCCGGGTAGAAGAAGCGCAGACCTTCGGCCGTGCGCTCCATCACGATATCGTGTTCCGGTAACCTGGCGGCCTCAGCTATTTGCAGGGAATATTTGTGGATGCGCCGCGACTGCTGCGGTGTACCGGTATCCAGCACCGGCAGTTCAAAAGTCTGGTCGAGGTCGGCACCGGGCATTTCCCTGTGGATATGCACGACCCATTTAATGCAGTTGTCTGAAGGCTCGGTCGTGGTCGGCTGATCCGCCGGCACCTTGAAGCGGAAACTCACACGCGAGCCGCGCATGCCGGGTTCGACAGCCAGCTCCGCACGTTCAAGCCAGAGCGCATTTTCACTCCGGCTGTTGTTCTTGCCGCCGCGCCTGATAATGACATTGATACAGCTGAGTGTTATTTGCACAGTTGTACCCGGCTGATACCGGGTGGGGATCTCGATGACACCGCCCACATCTCCGCCCGGGGAACCCGGGAAGGGATCCATCACGAGTTCCAGATTTCCGAATCGCCGCCATTGCAACCACTTCACGGCTGCAGCGTATATCAGCCCAAAACCAGCCAGCGGGAATAAAGCGGTAACCCACGTCGCTACCGGGTCGACATTGGCATCATCCAGCGCGACAAACCAGAACAGGGGCTGTGCAATGGCGTTCCACACCAGCGCCATGCCGACTAACGTCCAACGCTCCTTACTGGCCCGGGAACGGATGCGCCCCTGCTTCCATTGCGGGTGGCGGCGATCGGTAACCGGGATGTCTGTGTCATTCATGACGGCTGATTTCCGTGTTTTCCACACAATAGGGTCGGCCGCGAGTCTGAACACTGTATGCGCTATGGTCAGCCCGGGATGGCTTGCCGTGCGTGCAGGGTACAATGAGGATAAGAATTATTTATGATTCAGTGCGTTGGGCCTGTGCAGAGAACTATTGAAGGTGCGGGACAAAAAGCGTAATAGAGATATTCATGCCGATACGCCTGTTCGTGGTTGTCCTGCTTTTTCTTTCCGCGCCTGCGGGGGGCGTATGGCCTGAATGACGGGCATATTCATTATAACCAGGATGTCTGGAATGACCTGTCAGCCCGGGATGCACTGCGCCTGTTAACTGAAAGCGGTATCCAGCGTGCCATAGTTTCCAGCACACCGGCGGCC
>DRNU01000209.1 GCA_011374975.1 Gammaproteobacteria bacterium
AGCCTGGTGTTTATGTTCATTTACAACAAGCTGTACATCAAAGATCTGGTTGATTCCGGGTTTAAAGCCAAATCTGTCGAAACAGGAACAATCGATGAAGTATCCACGAAACTGGGGATCAACCTGCCATTGCTGGAATCCGCATGAGACATGGAAATCGAATACACCATCCCCAGACAGGAGATGACCCCGGTCACTCGAGGCATTACGAAGGCTGTCTGGGCGCGGCGCGAGAATGCGCGGAGCAAATACGCACTGCAAGCCGTAAACATCCTGTTATGGGTTCCTGCTTGAGAGGATAAAACCATCATATATCTCTGGATCGCAATTTATGCAGGCGTCCTGATATGGTCAGGGATAAATCCGAAAGACCCGTTCACCTGGTTCCTGGAGGTCGTCCCTGCCCTTCTGGGCGTATTCGTTCTGGCCTTCACCTATAAATCATTCAGGCTGACCCCGCTGGTGTATATCCTGATATTGATTCATTCCATCATCCTGATGGTAGGCGGTCACTACACCTACGCCGAGGTCCCTTTGTTTGACACCATGAAGGATATTTTCGGTTTCACGCGCAACAACTACGACAAAGTCGGGCATTTTGCACAGGGGTTTGTGCCTGCGCTGATAACAAGAGAAATTATCCTGAGAAAGACTATAATTAACGGTGCCGGATGGCAGGCATTTTTCATCGTGTCGTTTTGCCTGGCTTTCAGTGCTTTCTACGAACTCATTGAATGGTGGGTGGCACTGGCAACCGGTGACGACGCGGAGGCCTTCCTTGGAACACAGGGCTATATCTGGGACACTCAGTCAGATATGGCGCTTGCTTTGCTGGGGGTTGTTACCGGCCTGCTCACGTTGAGCAAACTGCATAACCGGCAGCTTGCCAGGGTGGCAATAACACATGACGATCCGTAATCAGGGAGTGTGAATTCAGGGGATTGAAGCGCTTATTGACTGATCCGTTACACAACACCCCCTGCCAAAACCGGCCTACCTTCACTGGAGGGAAAAATGAGTCTGCAGAATACAGCAACGGTAAACCAGTTCGCCCATAATTGCTCCATTCTCTGGAGAGAATGGCTGAAGGAGAACGTATTAGCCCGCGAAAGGCGGCTCAAGAATGCCATCGTCTCCTGCACCACATTTATGGCGCCCCTGAATATCTCGTTACCCTACCCCGACCTGAACGGTAATTGCGGGCAGTTTTGCTGGGGAGAGTGGCTGCTCGAACTCGACAACAGCTACACGACCGATAACGACATCACATACGAAGAGTTCGTTGAACTTTGTGCCTCGGCGTACCACGAAAGCCGGCATGCCGAGCAGTTCTACCGGATAGCCCAGGGGCTGGCTTCGTCTGCGCTTTCATTCCCCGATATGTCTTCCGCACAGGTTATCAACGATTTTTCAAAAACCGGGATGGGCGGCGGGGTACAGGCAAAGATCGCCGCCTTCGAGGGCCGGGCCATGCGGCAGAACAATGCCGCTACAGCCCGGATGATCGCCAAATGGCTGTCGATCCCGCAGGAAAAGGCGATGCACGCCCTGCTCTCAAGTGGCGCTTTTGCCACCTATATTGCCCTGCCGAAGCCGGCCTGGTACAAACGCAATACCGCCCTGCTCGAAGTGGAAGAATGGATGCGGTCTACCTATAAAAGGACGCTGGGCAACATAAACCGCTGGGCACAAAGCGACCACGGACCGTACAAGATTTACCGGGATTTACCCGAAGAGCATGATGCGCATGAAATCGAGAAGCTGGTGGAAGCCGCACTCAAAAACCGCATCGGTCATAATTACATCCTGAACAAGGACCAGCCGAGGTCAAATACCGGGCTCTTCGGCAACTGAAGATACGCACAAGAGAAGTGAATGACATCGTTTGACAGGAAATCGCACTGGGAACAGGTGTACAGCGACAAGTCTCACCTTGAGGTCAGCTGGCACCAGAACGACCCGGCCCTCTCTTTACAGATGATTGAAAACACGGGCATCGGGAAAGATGCCGCTATCCTCGATGTCGGCGGTGGCGCATCCGTCCTGGTGGATCACCTGCATACTCTGGGTTACAGCCGCCTGGCCGTACTCGACATTTCAGCTAAATCACTTGCTGTTGCGCAACAGCGGCTGGGGGACAGCGCAAAAGATATTGAGTGGTATGAAGCCGATATCACAGGGTTCAGACCCGCGCATGAATTCTCCCTGTGGCACGACCGGGCGGTTTTCCATTTTCTGACCGAAGCCCCCGACCGCGAAAAGTATGTAGCAACCCTGAAAAGCGCACTAAGCCCCGACGGTCATGTGATCCTGGCCGCTTTTGCGATTGGCGGCCCGACCCAATGCAGCGGCCTGGATATTGTGCAGTATGATTCCACCCGGCTTCTGGAGGCGCTGGGTGATGAATTCAGACTGGTCGAGGAGTTATCGGAGACGCATATCACGCCGGCCGGTAAACAGCAGAAGTTTTCTTATTTTCGCCTTGCACGGCGCGCCACCGGGTAGTGGCTTTCCGCGACACTAGCCCCGGGTAATTTCTTCCATACGCCGCGTCATGCGCGCAATCTGCGCCCAGTCGTGCATGACGATGTCCTGCGCGTGGGCAAGGTGGTTGCGCAGCGACTCCAGTTCCCTCACGCCGCGCTTGGCGGTGGCCTTGCTGTCGAACCCCAGTTGCGCCAGTGACAGTTCGTCGTTGATCAGGATCTGCGCCTTGTCCGACAGTTGCAGGCAGTCGATCAGGCTGCAGTACTGGTTGCGGCGCTGGCGTTCCGCCTGGATGTCCTGCGCCTTGCCCAGGCGCCCTTCCGATATCACGCCCTGCCAGCTCTCGTCCGGGAAACGCTCTTCAATCAGCTGCACCATTCCCATTTCTATCATGGTGACGATACCGAACAGCCACATGCGCACCATCGGCTTGTTGATATCGTCACGGCAGATGACACCGGCGATGTCCCCCAGCACGGTGATAAAACAGTAATCGTGCCGTGTCAGCACATGGATGACATCCGCCAGCGGCGCACTGCCCGGCAATACCTGGTCGACGGTGAAGTTGCGGAAAGTATCGTTCCCCTCACCTGCTTCGCTGACATCGGACAGGCGCAGGTAACCCTGCACGGTGCCTTTTACCCGCACGCTGGCGACTTCCTGGCGGTGATGCGTGAGCGCTTTCCGGACCGCTTCACGGTCGTAGCCTGAATCAAATGACAGCAGGCCTTCAGCGATGTCGCGCGCGGTGAACAGTTCCATGAACATGCGCTTGAAATGCCGGTCATCGAACCCGGCCAGGCCGATGGAATCCGGCTTGAGCACTTCCGACTCTTTCTGCCCGGCGCCGGGGAAGCCGAGTTTTTCCATGCTCAGGGCGTACACCCGCACCGCTTCCTGGAACAGTTGCGCGTCACCCTCGCCCAGCACATCCAGCAAGGCACCCATTTCCACCAGGTAGACCTTGGCAAAGCGCTCGTCATGTTTGGTGATGTCCCTGCAGTTGTCGATCAGGTCGGCCAGTTTGACTGTTTTGGCGCGCAGCGAGGCCTGGGCGGTGTGGTCGCGGTCGATGGCCTTGCGGGTGGCGCGGTTGCCGTCGCTGGGCTTGCTGACATCGGTGAGTTCCTCGACCAGTTCGGCGACCGCCGTGCCGAAGTGCGCCTCGATGTCTTCCAGGGTCGCGGGGGTGTCTTCCACGGTGTCGTGCAACCAGGCCGCAGCGATCATTTCCTCGTCGTCGGTCACCCCGGCGACCTGTTTCGCCACCGCTTCCAGGTGCACGTGGTAGGGCTGTTTGCTGTACTTGCGCAGCTGGCCGATACGCTGGTGCGCCTGGGTGGCGTAGATACGTGCACGTTCGACAAGGTCAGACATGGACGGTCAACTCACGGTCTCCGGTAACAGTTCATTACAGACGTGCTCCGCAAACCCGGCGCCCGCTTCAGTGTACAGATTATAGGCCGCATCCACGCCGGCTTCGCGCAGGGCTTTCAGCTCGTCGGCATACTTGGCCACCGCCGCAATCCGGCCGGCATAGCCAAGCTGTTTGAGCTGGCGGACGGCAAACAGGTTCTCGTGGTGGCTGGGCATGGCCAGCAGGATCAGTTTCACCTGTGCATGGTCGAGTGTAATACGGTCCCAGAAGTCGACGTCCGTGGCACTGCCGTGTAT
>DRNU01000210.1 GCA_011374975.1 Gammaproteobacteria bacterium
CGGTTCACCGTCTGCAGGGCCCAGTCGATGATGGTGAGGGTGCGCAGGCCGAGGAAGTCGAACTTGACCAGGCCGACAGCCTCCACGTCGTCCTTGTCGAACTGGCTGACCACGTTGAGGCCGCCCTGTTCGCAGTACACCGGGGTGAAATCCGTCAGGCGTGTAGGCGAGATAACCACGCCACCGGCATGCTTGCCGGCATTGCGCGACAGGCCTTCCAGCGAGCGCGCCATGTCCAGCAGTTCGCGCACCTCGTCGTCCTGTTCGTACAGCTCGCGCAGCGCGTCTTCCTGCGCCATGGCCTTGTCCAGCGTGATGCCGATCTCGAACGGGATCAGCTTGGCGATGCGGTCCACGAAGCCGTACGGGTGGCCCTGCACACGCCCCACGTCACGCACCACCGCCTTGGCGGCCATGGAGCCGTAGGTGATGATCTGCGAGACCTTTTCGCGACCGTAGTGCTCGGCCACGTAGTCGATGACCCGGTCGCGGCCTTCCATGCAGAAGTCGACGTCAAAGTCGGGCATGGAGACACGTTCCGGGTTGAGGAAGCGTTCGAACAGCAGTTCGTACTTGAGCGGGTCGAGGTCGGTGATGGTGAGTGCATAGGCCACCAGCGAGCCGGCACCGGAACCGCGCCCCGGCCCCACCGGTACGCCGTTATTCTTGGCCCAGCGGATAAAGTCGGCGACGATCAGGAAGTAACCCGGGAAGCCCATGGAAATAATCACGTCCAGCTCGATAGCCAGGCGCTCGTCGTAGGGCTTGCGGATTTCGCTGAAATCGTCGGCTTCGGGGTCGAACAGGAACGCCAGGCGTTCCTCCAGCCCCTTCTGCGCCTCCTGGCGGAAAAAATCGTCCATGCTCATCCCGTCCGGGACCGGGAAATCGGGCAGGTAGTTCTCGCCGAAGGTCAGTTCCAGGTTACAGCGCCGTGCGATCTCCACGCTGTTTTCCAGCGCTTCCGGCAGGTCCGCGAACAGCGCCTGCATTTCCTCGGGGCTGCGCAGATACTGCTGTTCGGAATGGCGTTTGGGGCGGCGCGGATCGTCCAGGGTGCGCCCGTCGTGGATGCAGACCCGGGTTTCGTGCGCGCCGAACTCCTCGGGGCGCAGGAAATGCACGTCGTTGGTCGCCACCACCGGCACGTTGTGCGCGGCGGCCAGTTCCACCACCGCGTGCAGGTAGTCTTCCTCGCCGGCGCGCCCGGTGCGCTGCACTTCCAGGTAGAAATGATCGGGGAACAGCTCCAGCCAGGCCAGCAGGCGTTGTTCCGCCAGCTCGCGGTCGCCGGCCAGCAGCGCCTCGCCGATGTCCCCTTCCCGGCCGCCCGACAGGGCGATCAGGCCCTGCGTCGAACCCGTCAGCCAGTCCTGGCAGAGCATGGGGATGGACTGGTGCTGGCCCTCCAGGTAACTGCGCGACACCAGTTCGGTCAGGTGCCGGTAGCCCTCGCGGTCCTTGCACAGCAACACCAGCCGCCAGGGCCGGGTCAGGTGCTCCGGGTTGCGCAGCCACAGGTCCACGCCGACGATGGGCTTGACGCCCGCCGCCATCGCCGCGCGGTAGAACTTGACCATGGCGAACATGTTGCTCTGGTCGGTGACCGCCACCGCCGGCATGCCGGCCTCGGCCACCGCCTGCACCAGCGGCTTGATGCGCACCACGCCGTCGACCAGCGAATATTCGGTGTGCAGGTGGAGGTGTACGAAGCCGGGTGTCATCCGCTCAGTGTCCGGCTTTGCCGGGATGGTTTCAAGACTTGACTATTGGTGCTTGCCGGTTCTGGCAGATATTATTTTTCAGACGGTTCCAGCTGGTCCAGAAAACCACGCAACTTCGCCAGCATGGCATCGAACCCCGGGTTCCAGGTCAGCCGACGGATCACCTGGCAATCGGGTGTTTCTGTAAACATCTCGCCCAGGCAATCCTCCTTGCCGGCCTTGCAACGCTGATACTTGTCCGGGGCGATATGGTAATAATGGGTGCAGAAATGCTGGGCACCCTCGCGGCCGTAGTGCGGGTTGTCCGGCGACTGCAACAACGCAGTATGCGCATAGCTTTTGATGTTCTGCTCCGGCAGGCTGGCGTTGATGACCTCGACACCCACCGGGACTTCCGGCCTGCCGGTGCTGTAATACAGCATGCGCTTGTGCGGGCTGCGCTGGGCGGCGAACCAGTCAAGAATCACACCGCTTCTGATGGTGGCGTCGGTCTCGCTGGCGACCACGAACAGCGGCGTGTTCAGTTCGGTCAGGGCGGCCAGGCGCTGCTGGGCACTGATCAGCCGGTACACTTCGCAGATGGAACGGTTGGTCAGTGATTCGTATTTGAAGCAGTCGGTATCGGGCTGCACGTCGAACCAGGCCGCGCGTTGCCACCAGCGGCTGGCGGCTGAGAGTGGACATGCGGCACGCACCAGCGGGGTGATACCGAGGGCGGGCGCGAACAGAAGCAGCGCGGTGAAGCGGGGTTCGAGCAGCGCCTGGTACAGGTTCAGTACCGCCCCCAGTGAAAAACCGAGCAGGTACAGCTCATCACTGTCTTCCGCCAGCAGCTCGACCAGTTGCTGCTGTGCCGCCAGCCAGTCCTGCCAACGGATGTCGAGCAGGTCACCCGGCCGTGTACCGTGTCCCGGGAGCTGCATGGACAGGACACGGAACCCCTGGGACTGAAACCAGCCGGCGATATCGCGCAGCAGGAACGGCGCGTCGCTCAAACCATGCACCATCAACACAGTGCGCCGGGTTGCAGAGTCCTGTGGCGGTTGCAACAGAAACGGGCTGTTGCCGCCGATGATCCGGTCGCGTTGTGACGTATCGAGATCGGTGCGCGAAACCGCAACGCGCTCGCGGCAAACTTGCAGGTAGCTGTCGATACTGTCGACATGCTGCATCCAGTCGCGTCCCGGGTTCAGCGGCCGGTGCCGCTCCGACAGTTCACCGGCTGCCGTCAGCAGGCTGTACAGGTTGCGCAGACGCCCCATTATCAGCCTGTGCCGTCCAGCAGGCGTCGCACCGGCGCGTAGGAGCGGCGGTGTATGGGTGTCACCCCCAGTGTGCGCAGGGCTTCCAGGTGCAGCTTGCTGGGGTAGCCCTTGTGCCGCGCCAGGCCATAGCCGGGATACTCGGCGTCGAGCTCGACCATCTCCCGGTCGCGGCTGACCTTGGCGATAATCGACGCGGCACTGATGGCCGGCACCAGTGAGTCGCCCTTGATGACAGCCTGCGACGGGTAGTCGAGTGCCGGGCAACGGTTACCGTCCACCAATACCAGCTCCGGCGCCAGCGACAGGCCGGCGACGGCGCGCTGCATGGCCAGCAGGCTGGCCTGGAGGATATTGATGTCATCGATTTCGTGCACTTCGGCACGCCCCAATGACCAGGCCAGGGCCTTGCAGCGGATTTCTGCAGCAAGGATTTCGCGGCGGCGCTCGGTGAGTTTCTTGGAATCACGCAGACCCTCCACCGGCTGACCGGGGTCCAGGATCACGGCGGCCGCCACCACCGGCCCGGCCAGCGGACCGCGTCCGACTTCATCCACACCGGCCAGGCAGTCGGCCAGTGCCTGGTAATCGATCCCTTCCGCTTCGTTCAATGCGTTCCCCTTTCAATCACCTGTTGTGCGGCCTGCCGAGCAGCATGCTGTTGCAATTGCCGGAGTACACCGGCAAAGGGTTCAGTCTGGTGCGCCGCCTGCTCAGGCTGCTGCAACAGTGCCAGCAGCGCCGGCGCCAGGCGTTGCGGCGTTGCCGCATCCTGCAGAAATTCAGGTACCTGCATCCTGCCCAGCAGGTTATTGGGCAATGATACATAAGGCACGCGCAACATGCGCCGCGCCAGTGCAAAGCTGAGCGGGTGCATGCGGTAGGCCACCACCATCGGCCGCTGCACCAGCAGGCATTCCAGCGTGGCGGTACCGGAGGCCACCAGCACCGCATCGGCGGCCAGCATGGCCTCGCGCGCCTGGCCGGTCAGCAGGGTCACGCCGGCCTCTCCGCCCGGACTCGCCGCCAGCAGTTGCCGGCACAGCGGCAACAGGCCCGGCGTGGCCACCGGCAGCAGCAATTGCAAATCCGGCAGGGTCTGCCGGCACAGGCGTGCCGTGTCGAGAAAGACCGGCAACAGGCGTTTCACTTCCGTGGCGCGACTGCCCGGCAACAGGGCGAGACAGGGGCGCTGTGCATCGAGCGTCAGCTGTTCACGCACCTGTGCGCGTGTCGGGCTGCCGGCGATCTCGTCGGCAAGCGGGTGCCCCACGCAATGCGCCGGCACATCATGCTGTGCATAGAACTGCCGTTCGAAAGGAAACAGTGTGAGCATGAGATCGACACTGTGACGAATTTTTTTCAGGCGATAATTGCGCCACGCCCAGACCGACGGGCTGACCCAGTGCACCACCGGGATACCGGCCTGTTTCAGCGTGCGCTCCAGGGATAAATTGAAATCCGGGGCATCGATACCGACAAACACATCCGGTGGATTCTCCCTGAAATGACGGGCGATGCGGCGACGCAGGCGTATCAGGCCCGGCAGGCGTCCCAGCACTTCGACCAGCCCCATCACGGCCAGTCGTTCACTGCGAGCCAGCGCCTGACAACCGGCGGCACGCATGCGCGGCCCGGCAATACCCTCGAAACTGGCCTGTGGATGGATGGCGCGGATCGCCTCGATCAGGGCCGCACCCAGCTGGTCACCTGACAACTCACCGGCAACCAGCCCGATACGCAACGGCCGCTCCGGCACGGTTTCAGCGGATGATGCTGCGGTCACTGACGCTGATGAATTCACGCAGTTGCCGGACATCGTCGCTATCGCTTTGCATGTCCTGCAGTGCCCCGATCGCCTGTTCCAGCGACAGGTCGGAGCGGTACAGGAGGCGGTAGGCATCTTTCAGCACACGGATGCGCTGCTCGGAGAACCCGCGCCGGCGCAACCCTTCGACATTCAGGCCGCGCGGCCGTGCCTTGCCTTCACAGATCATGATAAAGGGCGGGACGTTCTTGTTGATACGTGCACCGTACGCGGTAAAGGCATGTGCGCCGATATGGCAGAACTGGTGCACGAGAGTTGCACCACCCAGCGTGGCATAGTCGCCGATATGTACATGACCGGCCAGCGTCGTGTTGTTGGCCAGTACGGTGTGGTTGCCAATCCGGCAGTCGTGGGCAATGTGGACATAAGCCATGATCCAGTTGCCATCGCCAATGCGCGTGACACCACCATCCTGCAAGGTACCGCGATTGATACTGACATATTCACGGATAGTATTGTTGCAGCCGATTTCCAGGCTCGTGGTTTCGCCCCGGTACTTCTTGTCCTGTGGCTCGCTGCCGAGCGAGGCAAAAGAAAAGATGCGGGTATTGGCGCCGATATGCGTCGTGCCGCTGATCACTACGTGGGCGCCGAGCCAGCAGTTTCTGTCGATTTCGACGTCTGCACCAATCACACTGTAGGGACCGATGATGACATCGGCAGCGATACGCGCCGCGGGGTCGACCACGGCTGTCGGGTGGATCAGTTTTGCCTGGCCCAGGTCAGTCAAATGCGTCAGCCGTCTGCTTTACGCTCGGTGCACATGATCTCGGCACTGGCCACGGTCTTGCCTTCCACGCTGGCATCACAGTCGAACACCCAGATACCGCGCTTGATCTTCATGACCTCGACGCTCAGGCGCAACTGGTCGCCGGGCTCAACGGGACGCTTGAAACGCACCTTGTCCATGCCGACCAGGTAATAGAGTGTGCCGGGTTCGCGCTGACCATCCCCGGTCATAAAGGCCAGCAGCCCGGTGGCCTGGGCCAGTGCCTCGATAATCAGCACGCCGGGCATGACCGGTTTTTCGGGGAAGTGCCCCTGGAAAAAGGGTTCATTGATGGAGACATTCTTGATGCCGACCAGCGATTTCCCGGTGTTGAATTCGAGCACCCGGTCTACCAGCAAAAACGGGTAGCGGTGCGGCAATAGATTCCGGATCGCGTTAATGTCCATAACAATATTAAACCTGATTCTTGGTTGTTGTGCTAGCCGTTTATTTTATCTGTTTTTTTTCAAGAACAGATACGCGCCGCACCAGGGCATCCAGCTGCTTGATCCGGACCGCGTTACGGCGCCACAGAGCGTTCTTTGTCAGCGGTGTGCCCGCTGAATAGGTGCCGGGTTCGCGAATGGAGTGCATCACCATCGCCATGCCCGTAATGTGGACATTGTCGGTGATTTCCAGGTGGCCAACAAGGCCGACACCACCGGCCAGCGTGCAGTGCCGGCCGATACGGGTGCTGCCGGAAATACCCACACAGCCGGCAATAGCCGTATGGGCGCCGATAAACACGTTATGTCCGACCTGCACCTGGTTATCGATTTTGACGTCCGCTTCGATCACCGTGTCCTGCAGGGCGCCACGGTCCACTGTGGTGTTGGCGCCGATATCGACATCGTCACCGATCAGCACACTACCGAGCTGCAGGACTTTCTCCCAGTGGCCGTCGACCTGCGCCATACCGAAGCCTTCGCTGCCGATCACGGCACCGGGGTGCAGTATGACGCGCCGACCGATGCGGGATTCCGCCAACACCGTGACCCGTGCCACCAGTCGGCTGTCTGCATCAATGCTGACATTTTCGCCGACGATGCAACCCGGCCCGATGTGGACTGCCCTGCCGATGCGGGCGCCGGCGGCAATCACGCTCCCTGCGTCGATGCGTGCACTCGCATCGACAGCGGCACCCGGATCGACAACGGCCGACGGGTGAATACCCGGCACAAGCGGCGGCTGCGGATACAGCAACTGCAAGGCACGGGCGTAGCAGGCGTAGGGGTTGTCGCTTACCAGGACCGGTACCGGTGCATCGTCAGCATCCTGCCCGGCAAGGATCACCGCTGCTGCTGCCGTATCTTTAAGGTGACGCCGGTAGCGGCTGTTGGCAAGAAAGCTCAGCGCGCCGGGCCGGCCGGCCTGTAGCGGTGCCACCGAGGAGATACGCACCTCGGCATCACCGCGCAGCTCGACACCCAGCTGTTCAGCCAGTTGTGCCAGCGTCAGCTCCACAGCGATAAGCGCGCGCTATTTGCCGGACTTGAAGCTGGCCTTGAGCTTCTCCAGCACCATATCGGTGATATCGACGCTTTTGCTGGAATACACGACACCCTGTCCGAGGATGACGTCATAGTTCTTTTCCTTGGCCAGCGAGACAGTTGCCTCGTACATCTGGCGCTGCAACTTTGACAACACCTCGTTCTTGCGGATGTTCAGGTCATCACGGAACTCGTCCTGGGTGCGTTTTAACTCGCGACGCTTGGAGAGTATTTCACGCTCCAGTTTGCCACTTTCCTTTTCGCTCATCACCGCACCGTCACGCGACAGGCGGTCTTCCAGCTTGCGGATGGTTTTCTGCAGGGCCAGCAGTTCCTGCTCGCGGGGCGCGAACTCGGTTTCGATCTTGCTCTGCGCAGACTTGGCCTGTGGCGCCTCTTCCATCAGGCGTACCGTGCTCACGACACCGACCTTGGTGTCAGCCTGCACCGGCATGGCTGTCACAGCCAGCATCACCAGCCCCGTAAATATACCGTTAACAATTTTCAATGTTCTTCTCCCAAGTAACATAACTAGAATCCCGCACCCAGCGAAAACTGGAACTCCTGCACTTTATCATTCGACTCGTCGTTCAGCGGCTGGGCAAAACTGATCGCCAGCGGCCCCACCGGTGACAGCCAGATGGCAGCGACGCCGACCGACATGCGCAGGTCACCACTGTCAAAATCCTCTACACCGGGAAACACGTTGCCGACATCAAAAAACGTACTCAGCCGTACACTGTTGGTCTCGGTCATGAATGGCGGCGGAAACAGGATTTCCATGTTGCCCACAGTACGCAGGTTGCCGCCGAGAGGGTCATTAAGGCTGTCACGCGGCCCCAGGGAATTATCCTCCCAACCGCGTACCGAACGAACACCGCCGGCGAAAAAGTTCTTGAAAAACGGCATCGAGTCGAAATCGCCGAAGCCGTCACCATAACCGATTTCAGCCTTGCTCTGGAACACAAACAGCCGGGTCAGCGGAATATATTGCTGCAGGCGCAGGTTGATCTTGTAGTACTCCAGCTCTGAACCCGGGATCTTGCTTTCCACCGAGATGCGCCGCACACCGCCGGTGCTGGGGAAAATGCGCCGGTTTCGGGTATCGTGCGCAAGACTGGCGGTCACTCCCAGGCTCTTGAAACTGTCGCCATGCTGGTCGACAAAATCCTGGATCTCCCGCGAGGCGAATTCCGACACATCCAGCTTCAGGCTGTCAGCCTCGACATTGAAGTTGAAGAAGTTGAATTCACTGACCGGGAAACCGTAGTTGATATTCCCGCCGAAAGTATCGGTCGAGTAGTCGGCGATATTGGCCGAGTCGGCATCGGTCTCGCGGTAGAAGGCACCGAAACCGCGGCTGATGCCATCTACCGTGTAGTAAGGGTTGGTATAGGAGAAACTGTACAGCTTGGTGATCGAACTGTTGTTGACCGACGCGCTCAGCCTGCGACCGGTGCCGAGGAAGTTGTCCTGCGAGATGCTGCCGTTCAGGATGATGCCGGATGACTGGGCAAAGCCAAGACCGACTGAAATACTGCCCGAGGAGCGCTCCGTGACCGAATAGTTTACGTCCACTTCGTCGGTAGAAGCCGGCACCGGTGGCGTCTCGACATTCACTTCCTCGAAAAACCCGAGGCGCTGCAGACGGGTGCGCGATCGCTCTACCTTCTCGGCGGAGAACCAGCCGCCTTCCATCTGGCGCATTTCCTGGCGCAGCACCTCGTCGCGGGTCTTGGTATTACCGGCGAAGTTGATGCGGCGTACATAGACGCGTTTGCCGGGGTCGACGAAAAAGGTCAGGTCGACTTCACGTGTCTCCTCGTTGACGTCGGGCACTGTGTTGACGTTGGCGAAGGCATAACCCTCGTTGCCGAGCCGGTCGGAGATGCGCGTTACGGTATCGGTTACACGCTTGCGTGAGAACACGTCGCCGGCATTGATCCTGAAATTCGGGTACAGCTCCTCGGGCGGCACCACCAGGTCACCCGACAGCCTGATTTCACGAACCCGGTACTGTTCACCCTCGGTGATATTGATGGTGATGTAGATATCTTTCTTGTCCGGGGTGATGGAAACCTGGGTCGAATCCACGTTGAACTTGATATAACCGCGGTCCTGGTACCAGGAGCGCAGGGTTTCCAGGTCCGCCGCCAGCTCCTGCTTGGAGTACTGGTCGGACTTGGTGTAGAAGGACAGCCAGTTCGGCGTCTGCTGCTCAAACTGGTCGAGCAGCGTTTCGTCGTCGAACACGTGGTTGCCGACTATGTTGATTTCGCGGATACGCGCCACCGCGCCCTCGGAGACATCCAGCAGGATACCGACCCGGTTGCGTTCCAGCGGTGTCACCGTGGTTTCGATTTTCACGCCGTACTTGCCGCGGCTGTAGTACTGGCGTTCCAGTTCCAGCTCGACTTTTTCCAGCAACGAGCGGTCGAACACACTGCCTTCGGCAAGGCCGATGTCTTTCAGCGAATCCAGCAGCGGCTCGGTTTCTATATCCTCGTTGCCCTGGATTTCTATACTGGCGATAGCGGGCCGTTCCTCGACCACGACGACCAGGACATCACCCTCGCGTTCCAGGCGCACGTCCCGGAAATACCCGGCCTTGAACAGCGCACGTATGGTGTTTTCCGAGTCCAGCTCGGTAAACTCGTCACCGACCTGCACCGGCAGGAAATTGAACACCGTGCCGGGCGAAATGCGCTGTAGTCCCTCGACCCGGATGTCCTTGACCCGGAACGGTTCGAAGGCATGCGCCGGTAACGACAGGACAAGACTGACAGTTATTATTTGTAGCAAGCGGTACATCAATAGTTCCTGAAAATCACGCGCCGAATACCCGGGATAAATCGTTATAAAAGGCGATACTCATTAACGCCAGCAACAGCAATATGCCGACCTGTTGACCCACCTGCTGCGCCGCCTCCGAAAGCGGTTTGCCGCGCAACCACTCGATGACGTTATACAGCAGATGCCCCCCGTCCAGAACCGGTACCGGCAACAAATTCAGTACACCGAGACTGATACTGACAATGGCCAGGAACCTGAGAAAGCTGGTCAGTCCACTGCTGGCCGATGAGCCCGCGTACTGGGCGATACTGATAGGCCCGCTGATATTCTCCACCGAAGCCCGCCCCGCCAGCATGCCCCACAGGGTGCGCAGGGTCAGTGTCGTCATCTCCCAGGTTTTGTGCAGGGATTTGCCGCCCGCCTCGAACACACCGTAACGCACCTCGGTGCGCATATTATGCGCATCGCCGGGATTACGCACATAGGCGCCGATCTGGCCTATGGTCTTGCCCTTGTCCTCTTTCGCCCGCGGCACCAGTGTGATTTCCAGTTCTTCAGCGCCGCGCAGGACGCCCACCCGCAATGTTTGCAGCGGACGGGCGCGGACATATTTTACCCATTCACCCCAGTGCTCGACAGGTTTGCCGTCTACCGATATCACCCGGTCACCGGCCTGCAGGCCGGCCTGCTCGGCCGGTGCTCCCGGCACGACACGGTCGATAACCGCCGGAATGCGCGGGCGCCATACCGACAACCCCAGGTTGTTCAGCAGCCCGCCCTTGTCCAGCGCGTCCGGCACGGTGGAAAAATCGATGTACAGGATTCTCTGTGTCGTGTCCGGCCTGCGCACCTTGACCTCGACCTTACTGCCGGCCAACGCCGCGTCCAGCAGTTCCAGCGTCGCTGCGTCCCAGGTCGGCGCCGGCTTGCCGGCCACGCTCACGAACTCGTCGCGTTCCTGGAAACCGGCTTCGGCTGCGACCGACTGCGGGGCAATCTCCCCTACCACGGGGCGCCAGCCCGGCACGCCACTGACGAAGATCAGCCAGTAGGCCGCAATCGCGAACAGGAAGTTGAACATCGGCCCGGCCAGCAACACCGCAGAGCGCGCCCACAGCGGCTGACGGTTAAAGGCACGCGGGATATCTTCCGGCGCCACCTCGCCCTCGCGCTCATCGAGCATCTTGACGTAGCCACCCAGTGGCAGGGCGCTGATGGCGAATTCGGTAGCATCGCTGCCGAAGCGCCGTATCCAGAGCGGCTTGCCAAAGCCGATAGAGAACCTGAGCACCCGAATGCCCAGTTTGCGCGCCACCCAGAAGTGGCCGAACTCATGCACTGCGACCAGTATGCTGATGGCGACAATAAAGGCCAGCAGGGATGCGCCAAAACCGCTCATGAATACACCTTCTGATCCGGCCGCACGTTGGCCAACTGACCGGCACAGGCACGTGCCGCGCTGTCATCCTCAAGGATCACAGCAAAGGAATCCGCCTCGCGCGGGGTAATTTTTTCCAGCGTGGCCTCAATAATCCCCGGGATAGCGGTAAAGGCAATCGTACCATCCAGGAACGCCTGCACCGCCACCTCATTGGCCGCGTTCAGGATAGCAGATGCGGTGCCGCCGGCACGCCATGCTTCCTGGGCCAGGCACAGGCAGGGGAAACGCCCCAGGTCCGGCGCCTCGAAATCGAGCCGCCCCACCCTGAACATGTCCAGCGCATCGACGCCGGCCTCGATGCGCTCCGGCCAGGCCA
>DRNU01000211.1 GCA_011374975.1 Gammaproteobacteria bacterium
CGTCGAAGGCCCGCCTGCGCACCCTGGTGAAGAAAGAGATCAAGGCGGATACCGAGACCTATGGTGATGCCAGACGCTCCGCGCTGGTCGTGCGCGAGGCGGCGCAGGCGATGGATGAAACCACGCTGCTGCCCAGCGAGCCAGTCACCATCGTGTTGTCGGAAAAAGGCTGGGTACGCGCCGCCAAGGGGCATGAAATCGATCCCGAAAGCCTCAATTACAAGGCCGGCGACAGTTTCCGCGCCTCCGCCTACGGGCGCAGCAACCAGCAGGTGGTATTCCTGGATTCCAGCGGGCGCGCCTACACCCTGGCGGCGCACAGTCTGCCGTCGGCGCGCGGCCAGGGCGAGCCGCTCACCGGGCGCTTCAACCCGCCGGACGGGGCGCACTTCGTCGCCGTGCTGGCCGGTGACCCGGACAGCCTGTTCCTGCTGGCCAGCGATGCCGGCTATGGTTTCATTGTGCGGCTGGGTGACCTGTTCGCGCGCACCAAGGCCGGTAAATCGGTGCTGTCGGTGCCGAAAAATGCGCAGGTACTGCCGCCCGCGCCGGTCACCGACCCGCAGGCGGACCAGGTGGCCGCGGTCGACCTGCAGGGCCACATGCTGGTGATCCCGGTGACCGAGGTGCCGCGCCTGAACCGCGGCAAGGGCATCAAGATCCAGGGGGTCAGCACGAAGAAACTGGCCAGCCGCGAGGAATACATGGTGGCGGTGGCCAGCGTCGCCCCGGATGCCAGCCTGGTGCTGCATGCCGGCAAACGGCACCTGAAACTGAAAGCCGCCGAACTCGAACTGTACCGCGGGGACCGGGGCCGCAAGGGCAAGAAACTGCCGCGTGGCCTGCAGCGTGTGGAGCGAATCCACACGGAATGACGCCGTGTGCGGGGCAGGCAGTGCACTGGCCTCCGGGCGCAGGTAGAATACGCCGCTGTCGAACCTTTGCCAGGATAAAACCATGCCCCTGATTCGCCCCTTTGCCGGTCTGCGCCCGGTACCCGAACGTGCCGACGAAGTGGTCGCGCCGCCCTACGATGTCCTGAACAGTGCGGAGGCCCGCGAGCGGGCGGCGGGGCGCCCCTGGAGTTTCCTGCACGTCTCCAAGGCGGAGATCGACCTGCCGGAAGACACCGACCCCTACGATCCCGCCGTGTATGCGAAGGCGGCTGAAAACCTGCAGCGCATGATCGGCGAGGGCATTCTGAAACGCGATGCTCAGCCCTGTTACTACGTCTACCGCCTGACCATGGGCGGCCACGTGCAGACCGGCCTGGTGGCGGCGGCCTCAGTGGCCGATTACGACAGCAACCGGGTGCGCAAGCATGAATTCACCCGTCCGGCCAAGGAAGACGACCGGGTGCGGCAGATCGAGGCGCTGAACGCGCAGACCGGGCCGGTACTGCTGGCCTACCGCTCGCAGCCGGAGATCGACCGGCTGATCGCGTCGGTGACCACGGCGCAACCGGAATATGACCTCAAGGCGGATGACGGTGTCGGCCACGCCTTCTGGGTGGTCACTGATGCGGCGATCATCGACCAGCTGAGCGCGGGTTTTGATGCCATGGAAGCGATTTACATTGCCGACGGCCATCACCGCTCGGCTGCCGCCTCGCGTGTCGCCGCCACGCTGAACCGCGGGCCGGACGCCATGAGCAGCTATTTCCTGTCGGTGATCTTCCCGCACAAACAGATGAAGATCCTCGACTACAACCGCGTGGTCAGGGACCTGAACGGTTTGTCCGCCGCCGACCTGCTGGAAAAACTGGCTGGTACGTTTGAAGTCAAGCAGGAAGACAGCGCGGTATCACCAACCGGCCCCGGCCAGTTCGGCATGTACCTGGACGGTAACTGGTACCGTTTGACGATAGACCCCGCGCGCATCCCGGCCGACCCGGTGGCGCGCCTGGATGTCAGCCTGCTGGCCGACAACCTGCTCGAACCGTTGCTGGCGATCAGCGACCCGCGCACCGATCCGCGCATTGATTTCGTGGGCGGTATTCGCGGCCTGGGCGAGCTTGAGAAACGTGTCGACAGTGGCGAGATGGCGCTGGCGTTCTCCCTGTTCCCGACCAGCATGGAGGCCCTGATGGCGGTGGCCGATGCCAACGAAGTCATGCCGCCCAAGTCCACCTGGTTCGAGCCCAAGCTGGCGGACGGGCTGGTCTCGCACGTCCTCGACTAGGCGATCTCGCCGGAGAAGTCGTAGTCGAGCGCTTCGCTGGGCTCCTGCAGGAAGTTGCCCTGGATAAACTGGATTCCGCTCTGCCAGAGCACCGCCAGGCTGTGGGCGTCCTGGACATACTCGGCAATAACCTGCTTGTTCATCGATTTGGCGGTATCCAGGATGGATTTCACCACCGCCTGGTTATCGGAGTCGCTGGCCAGGTTGTGGATGAAAGAGCCGTCAATTTTCAGGAAGTCGACCGGCAGGTGTTTCAGCAGCTGGAACGAGTTGGGGCTGGTGCCAAAGTGTTCCAGCGCAGTCCTGCAATGCAGTTCCTGCAGTGTCTTGACGAAGCGCTTGGCGTGTTTCAGTTGCTGGGCCGCATGTTTCTCGGTGATCTCGAAGGTCAGGGCGTCGCCCGGCAGGCGGTTTTCCTGCAGGCAGTCGTTGACAAACTGCACCAGGTCCTCGTCCAGCAGGCTGGCGGCCGCCACCTTGATGAAGAACTGCGTGTTCACGCCGCTGGCGCGATGCTCCGCCAGACTGTGGATCGCCTGGCGGATGACCCAGCGGTCAATTTCGGTGATCTGCCCGGTTTGTTCGGCCAGTGGCAGGAACTGGCTGGGCAGTATGTGTTCACCTTCGTTGCTGTGCATGCGCAGCAGGACTTCATAGTTCTCGCCGGCGTTACCCTGCAGGCTGACAATAGGCTGGAAGAACAGCTGGAACTGGTTTTGTTCCAGCGCATTCTTGATCAGCGCATGCATCTGCTGGTCGCGTTCCTTGCCGATTTTTTCGTCGACCACCGGGTTGTGCAGGTGCACCTTGTTGCCGCCGGAGGAGCGTGCAACCTCGCAGGCAAGGTCGGCACGTGAAATGACTTCGTGTGCGGACGGTGTGCTTTCCGCCACCACGCTCATGCCGATACTGCACGTGGTGGTGATCGACTGGCCTTCGACGTCGGCAATGTGTTCCTCGACGATGTGGCGCAGTTCCTCGCCGAATTTCAGGATCGACTCCGGGTCGCAGTCACGGCGCAGAACAGTGAATGAGTGGTCGCCAAAGCGGGCCACGATATCATCCTCGGCGGTATGGTCGCGCAGCAGTCCGGCAATGTCGTTGATGACCATATCGGCAGTGCCGATACCGAGGTTATCCTTGATGTCCTTGAAGTTATCCATCAGCAGATAGAGGATGGCCGCGGGTGCAGAGCCGCTCAGGGCATCGGTGACAGCCAGTTCCAGTTCCTCCATGAAATACTGGCGGTTGAACAGGCCGGTCAATACATCCTGCTTGCTGAGGTACTTGAGCTTCTGTTCCAGTTCGGCGCTGGCAGTGGCCTGGCTGCGGATAATGATCTGGGTACAGGGTTCGCCGTCGATACTGGCGGCGGTGAATTCCATCTCCGCCCTGAAGGTCTTGCCGTCCGGCAGCTGGCCGTGTGTTTTCAGCTTGCCTTGCTGTTCGCCGTTCTTGCTGTAGTTGCGCAGGAAACTCTTGAACTCGGCGTGGTCGACAGGTGCCACCATGTCCATGATGGGCGTGCCCTCGATCTCTTCGAGGTCGTCGAAGCCGAACATCTCGAGGTAGGAGCTGTTGGCAAAAATATGCATGCCTTCGTGCACGTAGGCGATGGCGTCGCGCGAGCTCTCCATGAGCATGCGGGCGCGTTTTTCACTTTCGTGGAACCGGGCTTCGTAATTGTGTGCGCTCTGGGAGGTCTGCGCCTGCGAAAGCTCGCGTTTGACGACCAGCTGCAGGTGTTCCGGCATGTCATAGGAGCACAGGTCAGCGGCACCTTCGCGCATGGCCTCGATGATGCTGGCCTCGTCGCCGGACTCGCCGATGGCAATGAGCGCCGCGTCGATCTCACGCTGTTGCAGCAGTTCGGCGACAGCACTGAGCGATATCTCTTCCAGGCCGGTGGCGCACAGAATCAGGTCGGGAATCTGTTTATCCAGTTCCGCGACCAGGTTTTCGAGGTCCGCGGCATAGGTCAGACGCGAGGCCTGGCCCGCATTCCTCAGAATGTTGGCGAGGGCTTCGGCGTCGTTGCGGGATTCCTCGACGATGAGCAGTCGCAACGTGTGTTCCGTATCCATGTGTCAGCTGATCTCCCGGAAAAAATATCGGGTGCCACGAAAGGGTGACACTACACCCCCCCTGTGTCGGCATTCCGGGTGTTTTTCTTTACCCTCCTGTGCATCTTCGGCATTCTGCCGCAGTGTGGCGTAACTGCTTTTCCATGCAGGACTTTCCTGCTAGCATGAGTTGCATATAACAGCTCCAGACAACAGCCGGGGACGGGTATGCAACCAATCAAGGTACGGGCCGAAACAGCGGATGATTTCCGCGCTATCGATGTCGTCAATCTGAGCGCCTTCGAGGGCGAGGCTGAGGCGCAGCTGGTGGGTGAATTGCGCAAATCCGGCGGGTTTATCCCGGATCTGTCGCTGGTGGCGGAGCTGAACGGGCGTATTGTCGGGCACGTGGTGCTGTCCAGGGTGAAGCTGAAATCAGCTGCCGGCAGCAGTGAGATCCTGGCCCTGGGCCCCATGTCCGTGGTGCCGTCGCAGTCACACCGTGGTATCGGCTCGGAACTGATCGAGGCCGCCGTGGCACGTGCCAAACCCCTCTGTTACAGCGCTATCGTGGTGGCCGGCCACCCGGACTATTACCTGCGTTTCGGTTTCAAACCGGTGCAGGACTGGGGAATCACCTCCAACCTGTCGATCCCCGATGACGCCCTGACCGCCATGGAACTGGTGGACGGCGCACTGTCAGGTGGCGGTGAAGTCGAGTACCCGGACCTGTTCAAGGCTCTGTTCTGACCTCAGAGCAGTTCCCACACGTCGTCGAAATCCTTCGGCTTGGGCTGTTTGGCCGGTTTTTTGGCCGGCGGCTGCGAAACCTCGCCCATTGATGTGAACTGGAACTGTGCGAAGCTGCCGGTATTTTCCACCAGCCGGGTCAGTTTCACCCGCACGTCACGTCCGTGGCAGTTGGCAATCGCCGTGTCGCCGATCCTGAACGGGGGCGACGGCAGCAACAGCGTCGCCTGTTGCTGGATCGAGGCGATTTCGGGCAATAGCAGACCGCGCGTGTAGGCGTCATTTTTCACCCGGCCTTTTTTGTCGGGCCGTGCGGCAATACCCACCGCGCCGGGCGACAGCATCTGCACACCCAGGTCCAGGCCGCGTTTGTCCGTGAATTTCAGCCAGCGAATGATGCCAAGTCGCCAGTGGAAGGTGTCCGGGTCGCTTTCATCACGAATACCCAGCAGTTCGCCCACCTGGGCGCGGGTGGTTTCGGGATTGTCCCATAACAGGCAATAGCCGCCGGCGCTGACATTGACCATCTTCCAGCTTTGCGTGCAGTGTTTGGTATCTATCTGCATGCCGGCCGCGGCGCGTGCGATGGTGGTTTCAAGGTCGGTGGGGGGCGTTTCATCCTCGAGGTGGAAATCCATTTCCCAGACATCGGGCAGTTCGCCTTCCTGGTCGTGGGTGGTTTTTGCCTGGAAGCGGGCGGCATCCTGCAGGTGCGGGCCGTCGTGCAGGATGGCACCAAGCCCGGCATGGCAATCCGGCGTCATCGATGCGTTGTTGAAAGCCACTTCGCCACTGACGAAATAGTGGATTGAGCTGAGGCCCATGGCGACCACCACCTGGGAATGGTCCCGGACACGGGAATAACGCCGCTTGGGCATGACGCCCCAGGCCAGCATCAGGCGCCGCAGTGTGTCGGGTTTGACGCGGTGGCTGGTGACGGATTTGCTGTCGGTTTTTTCACCCAGCAGTTTGCGCAGGTGCTCGGCCAGTTTGCGTGTCGCCAGGACACGGCAGGTCCGGCAATTTTCATTGGCATCGCGCAGTACCAGGTAGCTGGGCGGCTGGTCGGAATCCAGGTTGGTGGAGAACAGGGCATCCTGTGCTTCGCTGACCGGGCGCAGTTCGCTGAACCGGGCCCACTCTTCCAGTGCCTGGTAGATCTCTTCCGCCTCGTTATGGCGCAGACGGTAAGGGCAGGCCAGGGCCAGCAGCAGGGTCTGCTTATAGGCGTCGGCGATGGTCGATGTGTTGCGTTCTCGGGCCTGGTCTCCGCTTACACGGGTTTTGTGCAGGCGGTTGCTTTCCGCGTAACGGTACAGTGAATGCACTTCCAGCCAGACCGAGTCCGGGTAGGGTTCATAGATCTGGTAGGCTTTCAGCAACACTGCGCTGAGCTGTTTGATGGCGCGGTGGATGGCGTTGATCAGCAGTTTCCGGTCATGGCGCCCGATACCCGCGATCTGTTCCATCACCAGTACCTTGTAGCCGGTAGCCAGCGCATGATTGATCTCGCCGGCAAGGTGCGCGATTTTGAGGCTTTTGTCCGTCAGCGGGAGGTGCTGGCCGACGAAATGTTTTTTCATGTGTTCGGTGACGTAGCGCACCGGCTTGCACAGTAACTCCAGTGTCTTGAAGCGTTGCCGGGCCGGGATGTCCTGGTGGTTCAGGTCGGTCAGCGCTTCGAACAGCAGGCGCGTGGTGGCGCCGATATTGGCCATTGGCAAGGCGTCGATCCATGTCTTGACGTGCTCGGGGGAGCTGTCGAAACATCCGTTTTTCGGGGCTGTTCGGTTGGGTACAGATAGTTGCATGTGTGCATCTCGTCCATTTGTTTTTTACTGGCAGGTCCGATCCTGGCTGCTGGCTGGACATCCCTGCTTCCCGAGGTGGCTATCGTCAGGTGGGGTGAAAACTGAATGTATGCGGGGAGGTTAGGGGTTGGGTTGGTGGTAACTCGTTGATTTTGTGTGGGGCTGTCTGGGGTGGATGTATCAGGCCTTTTCGCGCCGGGCCGGGGGTGCCTTTCCGGCTTAAGGCGCAGGCATACGCAATGCACCGGAAAGGCACCCCCGGCCCGGCGCGAAAAACTGGGATTCAGGCAGGGGTGGGTTCATTTGACGTTATCTTGTGCCTTTCCCGTCATTCTGGCGTAGGCCAGAATCCACATTAAAATCAGCTAATTGGACGTCTGTTTGCTCGCCCTGCGGGGCTGGTTACAGGCGGGTCTTGGCGGGCTCTCCGGGCTGCTCGCGCACCAGTCCGGGCAGCAGGTAGCCGGGCAGGCGGGCCTGCATATCGCGCAGCAGGGCGCGGGCCCGGGTGTCGTCGACGGCGAAGTGGGCGGCGCCCTGTACGGGGTCGAGCTGGTGCAGGTAGTAGGGCAGGACGTGGGCGGCAAAGAGCGCTTCGCTCAGGTCGATCAGTACGCCGGCGGTGTCGTTGACGCCGCGTAGCAGGACGGACTGGTTCAGCAGGGTGATGCCGGCCTGGTGCAGGCGGGTCAGGGCGTCGGCCACGCTGTTGTCGATTTCGTTGGGGTGGTTTGTGTGGATGACCAGTACTACCTGTAGCCGTGTCTGCGTCATCCAGTCCAGTAATTCCGTGTTGATGCGCTCCGGCAGTACAACCGGCACCCGGCTGTGGATGCGCAGGCGTTGCAGGTGGGGCAGTTTTTCCAGTTCTGCGACCTGTGCGGCAAGGCGCTGGTCAGTCAGGGTCAGCGGGTCTCCGCCGCTGAGGATGACTTCGTTGACGTCGGTCTGCTGGCGCAGGTAGGCCAGTGTGCGGGTCTGTTCGCGACCCGGGTTGGCGTCGCTGTACGGGTAGTGGCGGCGGAAGCAGTAGCGGCAGTGCACGGCGCAGGCACCGGTCATGGTCAGCAGTACGCGGCGCTGGTATTTGTGCAGTACGCCGGGTGCGGGCATGGCGCTCAGCTCGGCGAGCGGGTCGTTGCTGTAACCGGGTACGCTCAGCAGTTCCTCGCCCAGTGGCAGTACCTGGCGCAGTAACGGGTCATGCGCATCGCCCGGTTGCATGCGCGCCATGAAGCCGCGTGGAACGCGCAGCTGGAAAGCGGATGCGGACTGCAGGGCGGCAGGCAGCAGTTCCAGTGGCAGATCCAGTTCACGCAGTAATTGTTCCGGGTCGGTAATGGACTGTCCCAGCAGGGTCTGCCAGCGGGGTGGCTGTTGCAGTGGAATGCTTCGGGTTATCATATGCCTCCTCTTGTTTACGGATTCCACCACAAAGGGTGCTCAATGGCGACCTACAGTACAAATGAATTCAAGGGCGGCCTGAAAATCATGCTGGATGGCGACCCCTGTTCGATTATCGAAAACGAGTTCGTCAAGCCCGGTAAGGGACAGGCATTTAACCGCGTCAAGATCCGCAACCTCAAAACCGGGCGCGTCATTGAGCGCACCTTCAAGTCGGGGGAATCGGTGGAAGCCGCCGACGTGATGGAAACGGACATGCAGTACCTCTACAACGACGGGGAATTCTGGCATTTCATGGACCCGGAGAGTTACGAGCAGGTCGCTGCCGATGCCAACGCCGTGGCCGATGCCGTCAAATGGCTGAAGGAGCAGGATACCTGCCTGGTGACACTGTGGAACGGCGCCCCGATCAGCGTGACCCCGCCCAATTTCGTCATGCTCGAAGTCAGCGATACCGACCCGGGCCTGCGCGGCGATACCTCCGGCAGCGGTGGCAAGCCGGCGACACTGCAAACCGGTGCGGTGGTGCGTGTGCCGCTGTTTATCGATATCGGTGAAGTCGTCAAGGTCGATACCCGTACCGGCGAATACGTCGGCCGTGCCAGGGACTGATCCTGCCGGCGACAACGCCTGGCGGCCCTCGGCCACTGCTGAAGTCCTGAAGTTGCGCGCCACGTTGCTGGCGCGTATCCGCACCTTTTTCGACCAGAGGGCGGTGCTGGAAGTCGATACCCCGGCGCTGTCCCGCTTCGGCGGTACCGACCCGGCTATCGAACCCCTGTGCAGCACCTACCGGGGGCCGGGACATGGCGACGGCCTGCCGCTTTACCTGCACAGCTCACCGGAATTTTTCATGAAGCGCCTGCTGGCGGCCGGCAGCGGTCCCATTTACCAGTTGGCGCACGTGTTCCGTAACGGCGAACTGGGCCGGCGGCATAACCCCGAGTTCATGTTGCTGGAGTGGTACCGGCCGGGCCTGGATGACCAGGCCCTGATGGATGAAGTGGATGCGTTACTGGCCTTCGTCCTGCAGGGCCGGCTGTCTTACCGGCCTGCCCGGCGTATCAGTTACCGGCAGTGGTTCCTGGACGGGACCGGGCTCGATCCCTGGACTGACGATACCGCCACATTCAGGCGTTTTGCCGAACAAAAGCTCGCTTCAGTGCCGGCGACACTCGATGACAGCGCACTCGACCCCTGGCTGGACCTGCTGGTCACGCACTGGCTGGAACCGGCGCTTGGCGAGGCGCCGGTGTTCATCCACGACTACCCCGCAAGCCAGGCTGCGCTGGCCCGCATACGCCGTGACGAGGTTCCGGTTGCCGAGCGCTTCGAGCTGTACATCGGGGGCATCGAGCTGGCCAACGGTTTTCACGAGTTGAGCGACGCGCAGCAGCAGCGGCAGCGCTTTGAACAGGAGAACCGGGTGCGCGAAGGCGCGGGCCAGGCGACACTGCCGATCGACAGGCACCTGCTCGCGGCCCTGCAATCCGGTCTGCCGGACTGTTCCGGTGTCGCCATCGGCTTTGATCGCCTGGTGATGGTGGCGGCAGGCCTGCCGGATATCGCCGCCGCCATGCCGTTCCCTTTCAACCGTGCGTAACAGCCGTTTTACCCGGATGATCCCGCTATGAAACAACCTGTAATCGTGCTGATCAATACCAGCCATCCCGGAAATATCGGTGCCGCCGCCCGTGCCATGAAAAACATGGGGTTGGGTCATCTGCGCCTGGTCGATCCGCAGCAGTACCCCAGCGCCGAGGCGACCGCGCGCGCATCCGGCGCCGATGATGTGCTGGCTGCCGCACAAAGTTTTGCGTCCCTGGATGAGGCCGTTGCCGACTGTACGCTGGTTATCGGCGCCAGCGCACGCAGCCGTTCCCTGCCGGTGCCGATGCTGGACCCGCGTGGCTGTGCCGCGCTGGTTCACAGTCAGCCCGATCCCGGGCGTGTGGCGGTCCTGTTCGGCCGTGAGCGCAGCGGTCTGACCAATGATGAACTGGACCGCTGCCACCACCTGGTGCAGATACCCACCAACCCGGAATACCCTTCGCTCAATATTGCCGCCGCCGTGCAGGTGATTGCCTATGAACTCAGGCTGGCGGCGGGTATTGCCGAACCGGCGGCCGCCCCGGAAACCGACTATGCCAGCGCGGAGCAAATGGAGCAGTTCTATACCCACCTGGAACAGACGCTTATTGCGCTGGATTTTCTCGACGCCGATAACCCCCGCCAGCTGATGCGCCGCCTGCGACGGCTGTTTACGCGCAGCCGCCCCGACCAGAACGAGATCAATATCCTGCGTGGTATCCTGACCGCGACGGGTAAAAAGATCCGCTGAATTTGCGCCGCGGTCGGCGCAGCCTATAATGATCGGCCCGGTTTTCCCTGTGCGGAAGGCCGTCATTTTTTTCAGGTGAGCTATGTGGGAACGACTGCGCGAGGATATTGACTGTGTATTTGACCGGGACCCGGCGGCGCGTACCCGTTTCGAGGTACTGACCACCTATCCCGGTATTCACGCTGTGCTGCTGCACCGTTTTGCGCATGCCCTGACGCGTAACGGCCTGCCGTGGCTGGCGCGTGTCGTTTCCAACCTCGCACGCTGGTACACCGGTATCGAAATCCACCCGGGGGCGCGCATCGGGCGGCGTTTCTTCATCGACCACGGCATGGGCGTGGTGATCGGCGAGACTGCTGAAATCGGTAACGATTGCACGCTTTACCACGGCGTGACCCTGGGCGGCACCAGCTGGGACAAGGGCAAGCGCCACCCCTCGCTGGGTGACAATGTGGTCATCGGTGCCGGCGCCAAGGTGCTGGGCCCGGTGTATATCGGTGATAACGTGCGCATTGGTTCCAACGCGGTGGTGCTGAAGGACGTGCACGCCGACGCCACCGTGGTGGGCGTGCCCGGGCGCGTGGTGGGCGGCGTCAGCGAACAGGATGCACGGCGCGCGGCCATTGCCAGAAAAATGGGGTTCGACGCCTACGGCAGCACCAAGGATGCACCGGACCCGGTGGCCAATGCCATCAACAACATGCTCGACCACATCCATGTCATGGACAAGCGTCTGGAAGACATGTGCCGCGGCCTGAAAGGGCTGGGGGCGGAAGTCGCCGACCTGCAGATGCCGGACCTGGGCGCCTGCGAGCTGGAGAGTGCCTGCCACACCGAGCATATCGAAACCGGTGAGGAAGAGGAAAAACCCCCGGAATCCAACCCTGATAATTCTTGACTGTTTTACTCGGTTATGGCAATTTAGTCAGGCTTTCCGGGAGTTGAACAGGACGGGTTGGTATGAAGTTGACCAGTAAGGGCCGCTACGCGGTGACAGCCATGCTGGATCTTGCCTTGCACGCAGGTAACGGGCCGGTCACGCTGGCAGGTATCTCTGAGCGCCAGAGCATCTCCCTGTCCTACCTGGAACAGTTGTTTACCCGCCTGCGCAAGCAGGGGCTGGTATCCAGCACGCGCGGGCCGGGTGGCGGCTATTCGCTGAGCCGCTCCGCCTATGACATCCAGGTTGCCGAGGTGGTATCCGCGGTGGACGAGAGCGTCGATGCCACACGCTGTGGCGGGCATGGCGATTGCCAGGATGGCCGACGCTGCCTGACACACGAGCTGTGGACCGAACTCAGCGAACAGATCTATGGCTTCCTGAGCGGCATTTCGCTCGGGCAGCTGGTGGAGCAGGGGCAGACTGCCCCGTCTGCGGATGCAGTCGATGCACAGGAAGTAACGGTCGAACTGGTGGCCAACGCCAGGGCGATCGACCCGGTCTGAGTGCCGGCAGGGTTCAGGCGTATGGCGATATATCTGGATTACAACGCCAGTACACCGCTGGATGCACAGGTGCTGGAGACCATGACGGAATGCCTGTCGGGTTTGCCCGGCAACCCGTCCAGCACGCATCAGTTCGGGCGCGCGGCGCGTGACCGGATAGAGGCTGCCCGGCAGCAGGTTGCAGCGCTGGTCGGGGTGCAACCCGCACAGGTAATTTTTACCGGCGGCGGCACCGAGGCCAACAATCTCGCCCTGCATGCAGTGACCGCAGGCCGATTACCCGCGCGACTGGCCGTCAGTGCTGTCGAGCACCCCTCGGTGCTGGAAGCGGCCCGGGCATTGACCGGCGCCGGCTGGCAGCTGGACCTGATTGGCGTCGATGCCCGGTGTCGGGTCACGGCACAGGCGCTGCAACAGCGGCTGCACCCGGATACCCGGCTGGTGTCAGTGATGATGGCCAACAACGAGACGGGTGTCATACAGGATATTGCCGCGCTGGCCGGACAGGTGCGTGCGGCGGGCGCAATACTGCACAGTGATGCGGTTCAGGCGGTGGGTAAAATCGCGGTGGATTTCGCTGCCAGCGGCGTGCACCTGATGAGCCTGTCGGCGCACAAGATCTACGGTCCCAAAGGGGTCGGGGCGCTGATCGTCGACAAGTCACTGCAACTGGTGCCCCTGGTTTCCGGTGGCGGCCAGGAAAAGGGCATGCGCGCCGGCACGGAGAATGTGGCGGCAATCGCCGGTTTCGGTGTTGCTGCCGAACTGGCGCAAAGCCGGCTGGAACAGCAGGGCGCGTGCTTGCAGGCTTTGCGCGAGCGCCTGGAACAGGGCCTGGCCAGGTACCCGCAGGTCACGGTATTCGCGGCGGCTGCGGAACGTCTGCCCAACACCGTGCAACTGGCCGTTGCCGGTATCGATGGCGAGACGCTGCTGATGCAGCTGGACCGGGCCGGCTTTGCCGTTTCCAGCGGCTCGGCTTGCGCCAGCGGCAAGAGCGAAGCCAGTCACGTATTACTGGCCATGGGCGTGGATGAACAGCTTGCGCACGGCGCCATACGCATCAGTCTGGGTGCTGATACCTCGGCGGCGGATATCGATGCGCTGTTGAACGCGCTGGAACAACAGATCAAATGGGTACAGAAGGCCAGCCAGGCGGCCGGCTGGTAGGTAGCGGATTTAAACATTTATCAGGTGTAAAGAATTATGACTGTAAAAACACCAATCTATCTGGATTACTCGGCCACCACCCCGGTGGACCCGCGCGTGGCGGACGTCATGTGCTCCTACCTGACCCCGCAGGGCAAATTCGGTAACCCGGCATCACGCTCGCACGTGTTCGGCTGGCAGGCGGACGAGGCCATCGAGGAAGCGCGCCGTAACGTCGCCAACCTGGTCGGTGCCGACCCGAAAGAAATCATCTGGACCAGTGGTGCCACCGAGTCAGACAACCTGGCAATCAAGGGTGCGGCCCACTTCTACAAGAAGCAGGGCAAGCATATTGTCACCCTCAAGACCGAACACAAGGCGGTGCTGGATTCCTGCCGCCAGCTGGAGCGTGAAGGCTACGAGGTAACCTACCTGGAGCCGGAACCCACCGGCCTGCTGGACCTCGGCAAGTTCCGCGCTGCACTGCGTGACGACACCATCCTGGTCAGCATCATGCACGTCAACAACGAAGTCGGCGTTATCCAGGATATCGCCGCCATCGGCGAAATCTGCCGTGACAACAAGATCGTTTTCCACGTCGACGGCGCGCAGAGCGCGGGCAAGGTGGAGATCGACCTGAAAAACCTCAAAGTCGACCTGATGTCCTTCTCGGCACACAAGATCTACGGCCCGAAAGGCATTGGCGCACTGTACGTGCGCCGCAAGCCGCGCGTGCGCCTGGAAGCACAGATGCACGGTGGCGGCCATGAACGCGGACTGCGTTCCGGTACTCTGCCGACGCACCAGATTGTCGGCATGGGTGAAGCTTTCCGTCTTGCCAAAGAGGAAATGGCGGCCGACAACGAACGCATCCTGAAACTGCGCAACCGCCTGGTGGAAGGTTTCAGGGATATTGAAGAGGTCTATATCAACGGCGACCTCGATCACCGCATTGCCGGTAATCTCAACATCAGTTTCAACTACGTGGAAGGTGAAAGCCTGATTATGGCGCTCAAGGATCTCGCCGTGTCTTCCGGCTCGGCCTGCACCAGTTCCAGCCTGGAGCCGTCCTACGTACTGCGCGCGCTGGGCCGCAACGACGAACTGGCGCACAGCTCGATCCGTTTCACCATCGGGCGTTTCACCACCGAAGAAGAAATCGATTACACCATCGAACTGGTCAAGGGCAAGATCGACAAGCTGCGCGCCCTGTCCCCGCTGTGGGAAATGTACCAGGACGGCATCGATCTCGAATCGGTCCAGTGGGCGGCGCACTGATGGCGATCACCCTCACAGCCGCAGCGGCGGAACACGTGAAGAACTTCCTGGAGAAGCGCGGCAAGGGTCTCGGCCTGCGCCTCGGTGTGCGCACCTCGGGCTGCTCCGGCATGGCCTACGTACTGGAATTCGTCGATGCGTCCGACCCCAACGACCTGGTGTTCGAGGCACACGGTGTGAAGGTGTTCGTCGACCCCAAGAGCATGACCTACCTCGACGGCACGGAACTGGATTTCGGACGCGAAGGCCTCAACGAAGGTTTCAAGTTCAATAACCCGAACGTCAAGGATGCCTGTGGTTGCGGCGAGAGTTTTAACGTCTAGCCTTTAATCGGCCTGAAGTACATGTCGTCCACCCTGACGCAAAATTTTTTCGAACTGTTTTCGTTGCCGCAGCGTTATGCGCTGGAGCGTGCTGACCTGGATGCGCGTTACCGTGACCTGCAGCGCACCGTGCACCCGGACCGTCATGCCAGCGCCGGCGACCAGCAGCGGCGCATGGCCATGCAGCAGGCCGCGCATATCAACGAGGCCTACCAGACCCTGAAGGACCCGCTGCGGCGCGCCCGTTACCTGCTGGAACTGCGCGGGCATGTCATTGAGGACCAGCAGACCACTCACCAGGACCCGGAATTCCTGATGCAGCAGATCGAGTTGCGCGAGGCGTTGGCGGAGATCCGGGAACAGGACGATCCGCTGCAGGCGCTGGACCGGCTGGCACGTGACATCCGTGCCCAGTACCATGCGCTGGAATCGGACCTGGCCGAGGCGCTGGACAGTGGCGCGGAAATCGAACAAGCGGTTACACTGGTGCTGAAAATGCAGTACTTTACGCGCCTGCAAAATGAAGTGCAGGAACTGGAAGCAGACCTGGAAGACGAGCTTTACTGATGGCATTGCTACAGATTTCCGAACCTGGCCAGGCCAGCGCGCCACACGAACACCGGCTGGCGGCGGGCATTGACCTCGGCACCACCAATTCGCTGCTCGCCAGCGTGCGCAGTGGCGCCGCCGAGACGCTGCCCGATGCCGAAGGCCGGCACCTGCTGCCGTCGGTAGTGCGCTATCTTGCCGATGGTACGCACCAGGTGGGCGAGGTGGCCCGGCAACAGGCCGCCGACGACCCGCTCAACACCATTATTTCCGTCAAGCGGTTCATGGGCCGTGGCATCGATGATGTAAAAAGCCTCGGCAGCGTGCTGCCTTACCACTTCGTGCCGGCAGAATCCGGTATGCCGCTGATTCGTACTGTGGCCGGTGACCTCAGCCCGGTGCAGGTGTCCGCGGATATCCTCGCCGAACTGCGCCAGCGCGCAGAACAGACGCTGGGCGGCGAACTCACCGGCGTGGTGATTACCGTGCCGGCCTATTTCGATGACGCGCAGCGCCAGGCAACCAAGGACGCCGGCAAGCTGGCGGGCCTGAATGTGCTGCGCCTGCTCAACGAACCCACTGCGGCGGCCGTGGCCTATGGCCTGGACCAGCGCCCGGACGGCATTATCGCCGTTTACGACCTGGGCGGGGGCACCTTTGATATTTCCATCCTGCGCCTCAACCAGGGCGTGTTCGAGGTGATGGCTACCGCCGGCGATACCGCGCTGGGTGGCGATGACATGGACCGTGTGATTGCCGGCTGGATCATGCAACAGGCCGGTGTCGCGGACGATCCCGGCCATGGTTTGCAGCGCCGCCTGCTGCAGGCGGCCTGTGCCGCCAAGGAAGCGCTGACCGACAGCGAGCAGGTCGATATCAACGTCGAACTGGACACGGGGCGCTGGCAGGGCACGTTGAACCGCGCGCAGCTGGATGAACTGATCGAGCCGCTGATCCGCAAGACGCTGGCGCCTTGTCGCCGTGCCCTGCGCGACGCGGAGCTGGACCCGGCCGATGTGCAGCAGGTGGTCATGGTGGGCGGTTCCACCCGCGTGCCGAAAGTGCGCAGCATGGTGGGCGAGGCCTTCGGTCGCGAACCGCTGGTGGATATCGATCCCGACAAGGTGGTGGCTATCGGTGCCGCCATCCAGGCTGATATTCTCGCCGGCAACAAGCCGGAAGACGAAATGCTGTTGCTGGACGTCATCCCGCTGTCGCTGGGCGTCGAGACTATGGGCGGGCTGACCGAGAAGATCATCCCGCGCAACACCACCATCCCGGTGGCGCGTGCGCAGGAATTTACCACCTTCAAGGATGGCCAGACCGCCATGGCACTGCACGTGGTGCAGGGCGAGCGCGAACTGGTCGAGGATTGCCGCTCACTGGCGCGTTTCGAGCTGCGCGACATTCCGCCCATGACCGCCGGTGCGGCGCGTATCCGCGTCACCTACCAGGTGGATGCCGACGGCCTGCTGAGCGTCAGTGCTGAAGAACAGACCAGCGGCGCAACAGCGCATATCGAGGTAAAACCCTCCTACGGCCTGACCGACAACGAGGTCGAGACCATGCTGCGTGATTCCATGGATCATGCCGAGGACGACATGCAGGCGCGCCGCCTGCGCGAGCAGCAGGTAGAAGCCGACCGGGTACTGGAAGCGCTGCAGGCGGCCATGCAGCAGGATGCCGAGAGTTTTCTGGACAGTGAAGAGCGTGCCGCCATCGAGCAGGCCGCGCAGACGCTGGCCGAGGCGCGCAACGGTACCGATCACCGCGCCATAAAGAACGCGATCGAAAAACTGGAAGCCGTGAGTACGGTGTATGTCGACCGCCGCATGAATGCCAATATCCGCAAGGCCATGGCCGGCCACGCGGTCGACGAATTCAAATAGGTTAGAGTAAACATGCCGCAGATTATTTTCCTGCCACACGAAGAAATATGCCCCGAGGGCGCTGTTGTCCAGGCCGAGCCGGGCACTACGATCTGCGATGCCGCGCTGGCCAGTGGTATCGAGATCGAACACGCCTGCGAGAAATCCTGTGCCTGCACCACCTGCCACGTGTATATCCGCGAAGGTTTCGATTCCCTGCCGGAGTCGGATGAAAACGAGGATGACCTGCTCGACAAGGCCTGGGGCCTGGACCCGGATTCACGTCTCAGTTGCCAGGCCACGGTCGCCGACCAGGACCTGGTGGTCGAAATTCCCAAGTACACCATCAACATGGTCAGCGAAAACCACTGAGGATTCGTCGTATGGGCTTGAAATGGACAGATTCGCTCGATATCGCTATCGAACTGGACGAAGCACACCCGGGTGTGGATCCGCTGCACGTGAATTTTGTCGAGTTGCGTACCTGGGTACTGGCCCTGCCGGATTTTGATGACGATGCGGAGCATTCCGGCGAAAGAATCCTCGAGGCCATCCAGATGGCCTGGATCGAGGAACGCGCCTAGCCCGGCCTTATTGCCCGCAAGTAATGCCTGATCACGCCGTCATCCCGGCGCAGGCCGGGATCCAGGCTGTGGAATCTTCTGGATTTCGGCTTGCGCCGGAATGACGGTGACGGAATTAGTTATATTTTCCATAGGGTTATGTCTGGCGCCTGGTTGTCTACAGGATCTGCCGGCGGGCTCACAACCGCATACGAATCGAGATTGCCTGCATTGTGGCCGGGAAGGTACACTACGCTATTCGATTCACGCAGCTAAGTTACAGAATTATCGGGCATTTAGCCGGCCTCCCGGGGCGGTGCTACAAGTACACTTATGGGTAATGAAGACACAAAGGTGAACCTCCTGGATTTTGACCGGGCGGCAATGGCTGCCTGGTTTGAGGCCCGTGGTCACAAGCCGTTCCGCGCTACCCAGGTGCTGAAATGGATTCACCAGCTTGGCGTCGATGATTTCGCTGCCATGACCAACCTCAGCAAGTCGTTGCGCAGTGAGCTCGAAACCGTTGCCGAAATTCGCCCGTTGCGCGTGGCCGCCGACCAGGCATCCGCCGACGGTACCCGCAAGTGGCTGTTCGAACTGGCGGATGGCAACCGCATCGAGAGCGTGTATATTCCCGAGCCCGGGCGCGCCACGCTGTGCATTTCCTCGCAGGTGGGGTGCGCACTGAATTGCAGCTTCTGTTCCACGGCCACCCAGGGTTATAACCGCAATCTCACCAGCGGTGAAATCATCGGCCAGTTATGGATGGCCAGCCGCCTGTTGCGTGCAGCTGACGCGCAGCCGGTATCCAATGTCGTGTTCATGGGCATGGGCGAGCCGTTGCTGAATTTCGACAATGTGCTGCGCGCCATGCAACTGATGCAGGACGACTTTGCCTACGCGTTGTCCAAGCGCCGTGTCACGTTGAGCACCGCGGGCGTGGTACCGGGGCTGGAACGGCTGGCACTGGAAACAGACGTCAGCCTGGCGCTGTCGCTGCATGCGCCGGACGATGCGTTACGCAGTGAGCTGGTGCCCCTGAATAACAAATACCCGATCAGCGAAGTACTGCACGCCTGCCGGGAGTATGTCGGTGAAGGCCGGCGCCGCCTTACCGTGGAATACGTCATGCTGGACGGTGTAAACGACAGTGATGCACAGGCCCGCGCGCTGGCGAAGTTATTGCGCAAGGTGCCGTCAAAGGTGAACCTGATTCCCTTTAACCCGTTCCCGAAGACCCGCTACCGGCGCAGCAGTGCACAGCGCATCGACCGGTTTCGCGATATCCTGCACCAGGCAGGTATTGTTACCATCACACGCCGCACACGCGGTGAGGACATTGACGCCGCCTGTGGACAGCTGGCCGGCGATTTCACGGACCGTACCCGGCGGCGCGAGCGTTTCGCCATCGAAGTAAACGGAGATTTTATTTGATGCGCAGTCTGACCCTCGTTTCTCTGATTGTTACGATTTTTCTGCTCGGTGCCTGCACCTCGGGTGGCTACAAAAAGCAGCCTAAGGGTGAACCCGCTGAAGCCAATACCCGGCTGGCGATCGAATACATGCGTGAAGGCATGTATGAAGCCGCGATGGAGAAATTCAAGAAAGCACTGGAGCAAAACCCCCGTCTGCAGATGGCGCACTCATCCGTGGCTATCCTGTACGAAAGACTTGGCGAGGCCGAACTGGCTGACAAGCATTACCGCCGGGCCTATAACCTGGATCGCGAGGATGCGCTGACCCTGAACAACTACGGCCGCTTCCTGTGTCGGGAGGGGCGCCTGAAAGAGGCCGACAAGATGTTCATGGCGGCGCTCGATAACCCGCTCTACAAATACCCGGAAATGGTTTATACCAACGCCGGTATCTGCGCCAACAAGAAGCCGGACGCCGAGCAGGCGGACAAGTATTTCCGCAAGGCGCTGCAAATGAACCCGAAGTATCCCCCCGCCTTGCGCGAGATGGTCAGGAGCAGCTTCGCCCGAAAGAATTACCTGGCTACCCGCGCCTACCTGCAGCGCTTGCAGGCTGTGGCGACACTGACGCCGGAGTTCCTGTGGATCGGTGTGCGTGCCGAGACCGAACTGGGTGACGAGGATGCAGTCTCCAGCTATGCGCTGCTGCTCAAGAATAAATACCCCGAGGCTGATGAAACCCAGGCTCTGATCGACTGGGAGCGTAATACGGGTGGGCGCTAGGGACGACGATACGCAGCAGCAGACAGCGCAGGCCGGTCTGGCGGCAGTCGGCGCCCGGCTGGCGAAAGCGCGCAAGGAACAACAGCTCGAGCTGGCGGCGGTAGCTACGCAGCTGCACCTGCGGGTGGAGATGGTGCGCGCCATTGAAAGCGGTGACGAGGCACAATTGCCCGCCGTGACGTTTATTCGCGGTTATATCAGGAGCTACGCGCGCCTGCTGGATATCGATGACAGTGAGCTGATGGCACAACTGCCTGTCAGTGATGAACACCGTCCGGCACCGTTGCGGCGCGTCGGGATGCGCAGGCCGGGTGTCTCGCTGCACATCGGCAAGTGGCTGCTGTGGGGCCTGGTGCTGGCCCTGCTGGTGCTGTTTGTCAGCTATGGCGTGCCCATGCTGGAGCGCCTGTGGTCGGGACGCGGTGCGGAACCGGCTGTCGACCAGCTGGAGTTGCCGCACACGGGGGCCGGTGCCGAAGATAATGCGCTGGCGTTACCGGTGTTGCCGCAGGAAGACACGGAGCAACCACAGCAGGACACGCCGGTGTCAGAGCCGGAAACGGAGACGTCTTCGGAGCCGGTCGCTGAGCCGGAAGCAGAACCGGCGCCGGCACCAGAGTCGGAAACACCGGCCCAGGAAGCCCCGCCGGCTGCCGGCCCGGCAGTGATACTGCTGCGCTTTAAAGAAGACAGCTGGGTGGAAATGGAAGCCCAGGGCCGCAAGCTGGTGGCCGGTATCCAGCGTGCCGGCAGCGAGCGCACCGTGCGCGCCGACCCGCCGATCCGGATTCTGCTCGGCAATGCGCCGGGTGTCGAACTCATCTACCGGGGTGAAGTCGTGGATATCAAGCCTTATCAGCGCGGCAAAGTGGCGCGTTTGACGCTGGAAGACTGACCATGTCGAAGACGCTGCAAGCCGTGCGCGGTATGAACGATATTTTGCCGGAGCAGTCACCGCTCTGGCAGTACGTCGAGGATACGATTCGCGCGGTACTGGAATCCTATGCGTTTCGGGAAATCCGTATGCCCATCGTCGAGAAGACGGAACTGTTCAAACGTTCCATCGGCGAGGTGACGGACATTGTCGAAAAGGAAATGTACAGTTTCGAGGACCGGAACGGCGACAGCCTGACGTTGCGCCCGGAAGGTACCGCCGGCTGTGTACGGGCCTGTATCCAGCACAGCCTGATCAACCGCCAGACACAGCGCCTGTGGTACACCGGGCCGATGTTCCGGCACGAGCGCCCGCAGGCCGGGCGCTATCGGCAGTTTTACCAGGTCGGGGTGGAAGTGTTCGGGCTGGAAGGGCCGGATGTCGATGCCGAACTGCTGATGTTGACGGCCAGGTTGTGGCGACGCCTGGGCCTGCAGCAGGTGAGTCTGCAGATCAATTCGCTGGGTACCAGTGCGGCGCGTGCCCGTTACCGGGAAGCGCTGGTTGAGTATTTGCGCACGGTCCATGATCAGCTCGATGCGGACAGCCAGCGGCGCCTGGAAAGCAACCCGCTGCGCATCCTGGACAGCAAGAATTCAGCGGTGCAGGCACTGCTGGGGGATGCGCCACGGCTGGCAGATTTTATCGATGATGAATCGAAGGCACATTTCGAGACATTGTGCGGTTTGCTCGACGCCGCCGGGGTGGCGTATGAGGTCAATCCACGACTGGTACGCGGCCTGGACTACTACGGCCGCACGGTTTTTGAATGGGTCACCGATCAACTCGGCGCGCAGGGTACCGTCTGTGCCGGTGGCCGTTACGACGTGCTGGTCGAATACCTGGGCGGTCGCGCGACGCCGGCGGTGGGTTTTGCGCTGGGACTGGAACGCCTGATCGCCCTGCTGGAGAATCAGGCCGTGGCGTTCCCGGATGCGGCGCCGCACCTGTACGTGGTGTCGTTGGGGGCGCAGGCCCGGCAGCAGGGATTACTGCTGTCAGAGCAATTACGTGAAGCGTTGCCGGCACTGCGGGTGTTGACACACTGTGGCGAAGGCAGTTTCAAGAGCCAGTTCAAAAAAGCCGACCGCAGTGGCGCACGCTATGCGCTGGTATTGGGGGAAGAGGAACTCCAGCGGCGCGAAGCCGGTCTCAAGCCGTTGCGCGAGCGCGGCGAACAGCAGACCGTCGCTTTCGACGCGTTGGGCGGCATGCTTGCCGGCTTGCTCGACCTGGAATCATGAATTTTAACCTTTGGGAGACAATCCGATGAGTGCTGCCTCGGAAAAAGAGCAAATTGAAGCTCTGGGCAAATGGTGGAAAGAGAACGGGAGTTCGATTATTACAGGGCTGTTGCTGGGTGTGTCCATCCTGCTGGGCGGCAAGGCCTGGTTCAACTACCAGGATACCCAGGTGCAGAATGCATCCAATATTTATTCGCAGATGATGGTGTCATCACAGAGCCGGATGCTGGAGCAGGCGCGCACCCATGCCAACGAACTGATCAGCAATTACACCGATTCCACCTATGCGCCGCTGGCGGCACTGCTGCTGGCCAGGCTGGCGGTACAGGACGGTAAGCTCGGTGCGGCGCAGGGCCAGTTACAGTGGGCACTGGACCACGCCACCTCGCCACAGCTGGAAAATACCGCCCGCCTGCGCCTGGTGCGCGTGCTGATTGCACAACAGCAGTATGCGCAAGCGGAAAAACTGCTGGCATCGGTTATCGATGCGGGCGCTTATGCCTACCTGTACGCGGAACTTGAAGGCGACCTGGCCGCCGCGCAGAACCAGTTGCAGCAGGCTGCAACAGCTTACAAAAAGGCGCTGGACGCCAGTCCTGCGCAGGCGCCCAACCGCGGTTTGCTGACCGCAAAATATGAAAACATCAGCGGTACGGGTGTGACAGAGTAATGCTGAGGACCGTCTTCCTGTTATTGGTACTGGCCACGCTGGGTGGCTGCTCCCTGTTTGGCGACGAGGATAATTCCGAGCCGCCGGCGAAGCTGGAGTCGTTCGATGCCCAGGTGCGCCTGGTCAGCCTGTGGAGCCGGGATACAGGGGACGGCACACGTGAGCAGCGCGTCAAACTGGTGCCCGTGGTAGTCGGTGAGCGCGTGTACGCGGCGGACCGTAACGGCTCGGTAGCGGCTTACCAGCTGGAAGACGGCAAACTGCTGTGGCGCACCAAAACCGAACTGGCGATTTCCGCCGGCCCGGGCGTCGGCGAAGGGCTGGTGCTGGTTGGCAGCAGCGAAGCGGAACTGGCTGCCTTGAGCGTGGAGACCGGCGAGCCGGTCTGGCGCACCGCCGTATCCAGCGAAATACTCTCGGTACCGCAAATCCATGCCGGTGTGGTTATCGTGCAGACCGTGGATGGCAACATTACCGGCCTGGATGCTGAGGACGGCAAGCGCCTGTGGATACACGATCGTTCCGCACCGGTGTTGACGCTGCGCGGCACCAGCACGCCGCTGGTTGCCGAAGGCGTGGTGCTGGCCGGTTTCGCCAATGGCAAGATGACAGCGCTGGACGTCAGGAGCGGGCGGCAGATCTGGGAGGCCGCGGTCGCCATATCGCACGGGCGTTCCGAGTTGCAGCGTATTGTCGATATCGATGCCGACGCGGTGATCCGTGACGGCATTCTCTATGCCGGCAGTTACCAGGGCCGCCTGGTCGCGATCTCGCTGGTCGACGGACGCATGTTGTGGAACCGCGACATGTCCACCTACTCCGGCATCGCTGTTGACCGGCGCCAGGTCTACGTCAGTGATGCGAACAGCGAAGTGTGGGCGCTGGGGCGCAGTAACGGCGCTTCACTGTGGAAACAGGGCAAGCTGCGGCAGCGTGCGCTGACCGGTGCGGCGGTGACTGGCGATTACGTCGCGGTGGGCGATTTCGAAGGCTATATTCACCTGCTGTCGCGTAGCGACGGCGCCATTGCCGGCCGGGTAAGAGCGGACAGCGACGGCATACAGTCAGCGCCGGTGCCGGTCTACGGTGAACGCCTGCTGGTGCTGGGTGCCGGCGGCAAACTGACCCTCTACCAGCTGGAAACGGTCGAGTAGCGGCCCGGTTTGAGTCAGTATCATGCTTCCTGTTATCGCACTTATCGGTCGCCCCAATGTCGGCAAGTCCACACTGTTCAACCGCCTGACGCGCAGTCGTGATGCCCTGGTTGCCGATTACCCGGGGCTGACGCGCGACCGCCAGTACGGCAACGGCAAGCTGGGCGACAGGCCCTACCTGGTGATCGATACCGGTGGCCTGGTCGGTGGCGAGCAGGGGCTGGACGGCCTGATGGCCGACCAGGTGTGGGTGGCCGTCGAGGAAGCCGACGCGGTGATCTTCATGCTCGACGCGCGCGACGGCATCAATCTCAGCGACGAACAGATCGCCGAGCGCCTGCGCCGCAGCGGCAAGCCCTACTACCTGGCGCTGAACAAGATGGACGGCATGGACGCGACAGCGATGGTCGCCGATGCCTACAGCCTGGGACTGGGCGAGGCTGCACCGATAGCTGCCGCGCGCGGTGGTGGCGTCAGCGCACTGATCGACAGGGTGCTGGCCGAGGTCACGGCGGATGAAAATGCCGCGGGCGCCGGGCCAGTCGAAACCAAAGGGATTCGTATTGCCGTGGTCGGCCGCCCCAACGTGGGCAAATCCACCCTGACCAACCGCATGCTGGGCGAGGAACGGGTACTGGCGTTCGACCAGCCCGGCACCACCCGTGACAGCATCTATATCTCGTTGCGGCGCAACGACGAGGACTATGTCCTGATCGATACCGCCGGCGTACGACGACGCAGCAAGGTCAACGAGGCCATCGAAAAGTTCAGCATCATAAAGACCCTGCAGGCGATCAATGATGCGCATGTCGCGCTGCTGGTGCTGGATGCGCACAGCGGCGAGGTGTCGGAACAGGATGCCACTCTGGCCGGGCATATTATCGAAAGCGGCACGGCGCTGGTGGTGGTCATCAATAAATGGGACGGCCTCGACGATGAGCGGCGCGAATGGTTCCGCAAGCAACTGGATCGCCGCCTGCCGTTCCTGGATTTCGCCGAACGCTATTTTATCTCCGCCTTGCACGGCAGCGGGGTGGGTGACCTGTTCGAGGCCATACAAACGGCTTACCAGGCGGCCATGATCAAGGTGACGAC
>DRNU01000212.1 GCA_011374975.1 Gammaproteobacteria bacterium
ATTTTCCACTCGGCCGAATGGGCGGCACCTGCACCCAGCAGCAGGAGAATAATCAGCTTGCGTATCGCGGCTCGCATGATTTTGCGTCCTTAACCTGTTGTATTTGAAATCAAAGAAGCGGCCTGTTTCATCAGGCCTTTAGATATTATTGTGCCGGTGGCGGGTCTTCCCGGGCAGAGGTTTACGGAACCACCACCACATCCCCGGCCTTGAGGATAATATTCTGTTCCAGATGTTTGCCTTTTTCGACGTCCCCGTACTCGAAGGGGATCGCGTTCAGCTTGCCGTTGTCGCGGCGCAGGATCTTGATGCTGTTCAACGCGGCGTAAGTCGATGTCCCTCCCGCCAGGCTCAGAGCCTGCATCACATCCACGTTGCGCGCAATCGGGTAGGCTCCCGGGCGGTTGACCTTGCCAATAACGAAAATGGTGTTGCCGTTTAGCTGTAGCACGGAAACAGTGACCACCGGGTCGGGGATGTACTTCTTCAGGCGCTCGGTGATCAGCTCTCTTACTTCCTCCACGCTCGCGCCACCCGCCTTGACCTCGCCTGCCAGCGGGAAGCTGATGAGGCCGTCCGGGCGTACGATAACCTCCTGGATCAGGCCCTCTTCTTTCCAGACGGAAACCTGCAGCACGTCACCGGGCTGGATGGCGTACTGCTCAACGACTTCGACCTCCTGGTCGGCGAAGGCGGGTGCACGCAGGGCCAGCGATGCCAGCAAGATAGTCACGATTGTGGCCAGGAATTTCATCTTAGCGTGCATGTCAGCCTCTGAATTTATACATGGGGGGTGGTCGAATGTTTTGATTATGCGCTTTGGGCGCGAATTGAAGCAAAAGGCCCGCGGCCGGTCAAGACAAAGCCGTGTGAAGATCCGGCGAATAAGAAAACGTTAATGTACTACTATTGTGTTTTGCTGCTTATGGTGGCCATCAAACACTTGACAATTAACCTGTTGCGCTTGCAGGATTCACCTTCTGCTCTTGGAAGTGAACCAAGCCGGGATTTAAGTGTCGCGGCGATGAATCTATAAAACTAAAACGCCAGAGTAGCTGAATTTAAGTATAAGTCTCGGAAAAAACCAGTCCGGACCGGAGGAGTTAATAGATGAATTTTTTCCCGAATCGAAGGGTATATTCGTGCGCGCTGGCTTTAGGGCTCGGCTTCGGCGTTACCGCACCCAGTTTTGCAACTAACGGTTACTTCCTGATCGGCTACGGCGCCAAGGCCCGTAGTATGGGTGGTGCCGGCGTCGCCTACGCGCAGGACGCACTGGCAGCCGCTGCCAACCCGGCCGGTATGTCGGACGTCGAGATGGATACCATGCGCATTGACGTGGGTGGTGAGTTTTTTATTCCCAAGCGTGGCTTTACGAATGACAGTTCTACGCTGGAGAGTGGTTTCCCGGGTTCCGGCCAGCCAGTGAACCACAAGAGTGGTTCCAATGTTTTCCTGATTCCCAGTATGGGCGGTATCTACAAGTTCAACCGCAAACTGACCATCGGTATGGCGGCTATCGGGAATGGCGCGAATTCACGTTATGACCAGTCGGTACCGGGTAAGCCAACCTGTATTGACGGGAATACAACCGGGGGTACGGGGTCGACAGTATTCAATTTCAACTGCCTGGGCAGCCCGACAGGTGGCGTCTCACTGATTCAGATGCAGATGATTCCCGGTGCCGCCTACAAGGTGAACAAAAACCACAGCATTGGTTTTGCACTGACGCTTGCTGTCCAGCAATTCCGTGCCTACGGGTTGCAGGCATTTGGCCTGGACGGTCTGCGTTATGCCGACGGTCCCAATCTGACCAACCGCGGCAACGACTACAGTTATGGCGCGGGTGCCCGGCTCGGCTGGCTGGGCAAGTTTTTCAACAAGCGCCTGTCCATCGGTGCGAACTACGCGTCAAGAACCTATATGACCAAGTTCGATAAATACAGTGACCTGTTTGCCGAGCAGGGTTCGTTCGATATCCCGGAGCACTATGCGCTGGGCGCTGCGTTCAGCATCACCAAAAAACTGACCATTGCTTTTGACTACCAACGCATTAATTACAGTGATATCAAGTCTATCGGCAACAAGGGGCCGGATGCGGCAGATCCAATCAATTTCTTCCCGTCCGGTTGTCAGTCCCTGCCCGATGGCAGCAACACTTGCATGCTGGGCCGCAACGACGGCATGGGCTTCGGCTGGGATGACCAGAACATCTACAAGGTCGGCCTCAACTATGACTACGATCCCAAGTGGTCATTCCGCGCCGGCTTCAACTATGCCAAAAGCCCGATTCCGGACGACCAGGTCCTGTTCAACTTCCTGGCGCCCGCTGTCAATGAGAAGCATGCCAC
>DRNU01000213.1 GCA_011374975.1 Gammaproteobacteria bacterium
CTGCACGATTTGTCGGCGACGCACCCCATGATGCGACTGGTGCAGGGCGATGTCGGCTCCGGCAAGACCGTGGTTGCCGCTGCCGCCGCGGTACAGGCCGTGGCCAGTGGTTGCCAGGTTGCGGTAATGGCACCCACTGAATTACTGGCCGAACAGCACTTCAGTAATTTTGAAGCATGGTTCGATGCGCTCGGCATCCGGGTTGGCTGGCTGACCGGAAAGGTCAAGGGCAAGGCACGTGCAGCGGTACTGGAGGACATGGCGAACGGAAACGTGCAGCTGGTCATCGGTACCCACGCCCTGTTCCAGGACGATGTGGTATTCCGCAACCTGGGGCTGGTCATCATCGACGAGCAGCACCGCTTCGGGGTACACCAGAGGCTGGCCTTGCGTGACAAGGGGCGCCTGCAGGACAGTATTCCGCACCAGTTGATCATGACCGCAACACCGATTCCCCGCACCCTGTCCATGACTCTGTATGCTGATCTCGACGCCTCGGTGATCGACGAACTTCCGCCCGGGCGCACCCCGGTCCAGACCGTGGTGCTTCCCGATTCCCGCCGTGATGAAGTAATACAGCGTGTGCGCGAGGCATGCCGTGAGGGCCGGCAGGTGTATTGGGTGTGTACCCTGATCGAGGAGTCCGAGTCACTGCAATGCCAGGCGGCTGAAGACACCGCTGAGCTGCTGGCAGAAGCCTTGCCCGGTATCGGCGTCGGCCTTGTGCACGGGCGAATGAAAGAGCAGGACAAGGCGCAGCGCATGCAGGATTTCAAGCAGGGCGGCATAGACCTGCTGGTTGCCACTACAGTGATAGAAGTAGGTGTGGACGTGCCCAATGCCTCGCTGATGATCATCGAGAATGCCGAGCGCCTTGGTCTTGCGCAACTGCACCAGCTGCGTGGCCGGGTCGGGCGTGGGTCTGTACAGAGCAGTTGCGTGCTCATGTACCGCGGGCCGCTGTCGCAGATGGCGCGCAAACGGCTGGCGGTCCTGCGCGAGACCAACGACGGCTTCGAGATCGCCCGCCAGGACCTGGAACTGCGTGGCCCCGGTGAAGTTCTGGGTACGCGCCAGACCGGCATGCTGCAATTCCGCATTGCAGATTTAATGCGCGACCAGGGATTGCTGGACAATGTCGAACAGGCGGCAGCCTACCTGCTGAAGAACAATCCCGGCAACGTGCAGCCGATTATTCGGCGCTGGCTGGGGCGGTCAGTGCGTTATGGAGAGGTGTAGCCGCCTGCTCTGTCGTGAAGAGGTGTTTTAGCGGGCTGCGAACTGCGTTACCGCCGCGCTTCAGTACGTGTGTGTAGATTTGCGTTGTCCTGACGTCCTTGTGGCCAAGCAGGTCCCGCACTGTGCGAATATCATAGCCATCTTCCAGCAGATGCGGTGCAAAGGAATGTCGAGATGTGTGGCAGGAACCGTGCTTGTGAACCCCGGCTTTATACATGGCCTGTTTGACGGCGCGCTGTACCGTTGATTCAAAGACATGGTGACGACGCTCGCGCTTACTGACCGGGTCGGTCGAGCGTTTGCTTGCCGCGAACAGAAATTGCCAGTGCAGGCTGCGGGCCTGGTTGGGGTATTTGCGGGCCAGTGCGTACGGCATCTGAACCTTGCCAAAGCCTTCTGCGAGATCCTGTTTGTGTAATGCATCAACACGCTGCATGGCGCGCTCAATATCACCCGGCAGGCTGTCTGGAAGAATCGTAACGCGGTCCTTGCCCCCCTTGCCCTGGCGGACGACAATCGCGAGTCTATCGAAGTCGATATCCTTGAGGCGAAGGCGCAGCATCTCCATGAGTCGTAAACCACTACCGTACATGAGCGAACACATCAGCAGATAAGGCTGGCGAAGGTGCGAGAAGATCGCCTGTCAGGTATTGCGACAATTCATCAGCGCCCATCAGGGCAGGGTGGCGGTAGTTATGGAAGCGGATATAACTCCTGATCCAGTAACAATAGGCGTGCTCAGTCTTGCGACTGTAATGCAGGGCACGCACGGTATTGCGCACCTGGTCCATAATGCGTGTCTTGCTCATCAGACCCTCCATGGTCAAACGACAACTGTATGTATAAACAGTGTATCCGGGACAATCCGGATGGGCAAGTCAGGATTACTGCCGTTTCAACAGCAGAATTATCAGCGCATGTCCGTGTTTTTTGTGACAGGACAACATGTTACAGGGCTGTCTTATCGGGTTTGAATGCCGGGTTAGTTTGCACGCGCCAGTTAATCCTGAAATATTCCAATATCAAGGCATACGCTATCTAATCAGAGTGTTGCCAATGCAGCAGGAAAAGAGTAAAAAACTACAGTGAGTTAAAGGGAATAAATCGGAGTGAAGGAATCATGTTATCGCGCGTTTGCTTGTTATCACCTCCCTTTTATCGGATATCCTGGCCCGTGCAAGGATTTGCGTGTTATACGGCGTGTGCCGTCTATTAGTCGTTGCACAAATAGAAGGAAGGAAGAGTACCCGCGCTAACAGGAAGTGATGCGCGCCCTTATGGATAAGAGACAGGAGATGATCGCATGGACGCGACACTACAGAGCATATTTAGATCGGGCTTTGATCGTTACAGGGAAGGACACGGCGTGAGCACAGACCAACAGCAGGCCGCCAATGCCATCATGAGCTGTTGCCAGACTGAGTTGGGGTATGAAGAATGGGTCTGTCCACATGACGGCCACATTGAGTTGCAGGCGCACGCCTGCCGACA
>DRNU01000214.1 GCA_011374975.1 Gammaproteobacteria bacterium
CACGACGTCCAGTTCATTTTCCAGCGAGGAACCTTCCTCGACGGTGATGACGCCTTCCTTGCCGACCTTCTCCATGGCATCGGCAATGATCTGGCCGATGTTCTCATCGGAGTTGGCGGAGATGGTGCCGACCTGGGCAATCGCCCTGGTGTCGGCACAGGGCTGGGACAGCTTCTTAAGTTCTTTCACAGCAACCAGCACGGCCTGGTCGATACCGCGCTTGAGATCCATGGGATTCATGCCGGCGGCGACGGCTTTCATGCCTTCGCGGACGATGGCCTGGGCCAGAACTGTTGCGGTGGTGGTGCCGTCACCGGCAACGTCGGAGGTCTGCGAGGCAACTTCTTTCACCATCTGCGCGCCCATGTTCTCGAACTTGTTGTCCAGCTCGATTTCCTTGGCGACGGAGACGCCGTCCTTGGTGACGGTCGGGGCGCCGAAGGCCTTGTCCAGCACCACGTTGCGGCCCTTGGGACCAAGGGTAACCTTGACAGCATCAGCGAGAATATTCACGCCCTGCACCATGCGCTGACGCGCTTCATCACTGAATTTGACTTCTTTTGCAGTCATTTCACGTTTCCTCTAAATCTTTGAATTCTATGATATCGGGCTGAAAAATCAGCCTTCGATAATGGCCATGATGTCTTCTTCGCGCATCACCAGCAGGTCTTCACCATCGACCTTGACCTCGGTACCGGAGTATTTGCCGAACAACACGGTATCGCCGACCTTGACGTCCAGCGGGACAACCTTGCCATTGTCGTTGATCTTGCCGTTACCGGCGGCGATGACAGAACCGCGGATGGGCTTTTCAGTCGCGCTATCCGGAATGACGATACCACCCGGAGAGGTACGCTCCTCTTCCATGCGCTTGATGATCACTCGATCATGAAGGGGACGAAGATTCATCAGAAATTTCTCCTTAACCTAATAAATTTGATAACCATGAGTACATTATTAGCACTCACCCTAAGTGAGTGCTAATAATAGTCGGCAAATGCCGGGAGTCAAGGGTTTAATCGCAGGAAAAGCCGTCTGCGGCTAGTCGTCGTCGCGGCGGTATTCGCCTTCGATGGTGTAGGGACCGCTGCGCGGCGGGCTGCCGGGCGGGCCACCACGAAGGTCAGTTTTCGTTAAAAACCAACGAATTATGGCCTTTCTGAGCGGCGGGATCAGGAACAGGAAGCCGATCGTGTCGGTAAAAAACCCCGGTGTCAGCAGCAGGGCACCGGCAAACACCAGCAATACCCCCTCGAGCATCTCGATCGCCGGCAGCTGTCCCTGCGCCAGGGACATGCGCGCACGCTGCAGGGTCACCCAGCCCTGGAAACGCAGCAACAGGGCGCCCAGCAGCGCGGTAAAGACCACCAGTGCGATGGTGGGAATGGCCCCGATGATGTTGCCGACCTGGATCAGGAAATAGATCTCGACCAGGGGAATCAGCAAAAACAGCAGGAATAACAGGCCGACCGGGTTCATGCGCGCACCTTAACCGCTACCCGGGTCGCAGACAAGCAAGCGAGCAGGTATCGTAAGCGCCCATGAGCAGCCCCGCAGACGTTCAGATCGTATTTTGTACCGCGCCGGACCCGGAAACCGGCCAGCGTATCGCCGACCACCTGGTGGAATACCGCCTGGCGGCCTGCGTCAATATGTTACCCGGGGTCAAATCCGTGTATCGCTGGAAAGGTGAACTGTGCACTGATTCGGAGATACTGCTCATGATCAAGTCCGGAACGGCCGATTATGCAAGTCTGGAAGCGGCGATCAGGGAGCTGCACCCCTACGAACTTCCCGAAATCATCGCAGTCCCACTCAGCAATGGTTTACCGAAATACCTGGAGTGGGTGTGCAACATAAAAAACGAGGCAGAATGAAACATTGGGTTTTGGTACTACTGGCGGGGTGGTTTTCCGTCGCACATGCGGGTTTATTCGGTGACGACGAGCTGTTGCCGGTCGATCAGGCCTTTGCCCTCGAGACAACCGTGCTGGATGGCGACCGCATACGCGCCACCTGGACCGTTGCGGACGGCTATTACCTATATAAAGGCAAGTTCCGTTTCACGACCGATGCCGAGGGCATCAGCATCGGCAACCCGGCTTTCCCCCCGGGCAAGGTCAAACAGGATGAATTCTTCGGCGAAGTCGAGACCTACCGTAAAAAGGTCAGCATCGACATCCCGGTTATCCGGACAGCCGGCGCGGCAGAGCGCTTCGAACTCAGTGTCACCTCACAGGGTTGCGCGGATATCGGCGTCTGCTACCCGCCGCACACCCGGAAAATAGCGCTCAACCTGCCACCCGCCGCCGAAACACCGAAAACCGCTGCCACCAGTAACGCCCTGCAGGCACTGAGCAACCTCGGCAACAGCTTCGGCTTTGGCGGCGAAGATGAACTGCTGCCCGCGGATGAAGCCTTCCAGCTCGATGTGCAGGTCACCGATACCAACACGCTGACAGCCAGCTGGGTGATCGCCGAGGGCTATTACCTGTATCGCCACAAGTTCGATTTCGTCCTCGAACCGGGCCAGGGCGTGACCTTGCTGCCGGTGCAGATGCCGGAAGGCGAGCATAAAACCGATGAGTTCTTCGGCGAGATCCAGGTCTACCATGAGCAGGCACAGGCGGTCATTCCCCTGCAACGCAGCAGCACGGCCGAGACACCCGTCGCGCTGACCGTCAAATACCAGGGCTGCGCCGAGCGTGGCGTCTGTTACCCGCCAATCACCAAGATCCTGAACCTGCTGATACCGGCAGCCTCGGCCGCGACCCTTGCAGGCCCGGATGCCACACCTCCGGCAGCGGCACAGGATCTGCTCAGCGAACAGGACGCCATCGCCAGGCACCTGACCGAGGACAACCTGTTCGCCACACTGCTGGCCTTCTTCGGCTTCGGCCTGCTGCTGGCCTTCACGCCCTGCGTGTTCCCGATGATCCCTATCCTGTCGTCTATCATCGTTGGCCAGGGCGAGGCCATCACGGCCCGTAAGGGTTTTGTACTGTCACTGGTATACGTGCTGGCGATGGCCCTGACCTACACGGTGGCCGGTGTGTTCGCCGGCGTGTTCGGCGAGAACCTGCAGGCGGCCTTCCAGAACCCGTGGATCCTGTCCACTTTTGCAGCGGTGTTCGTGCTGCTGTCACTGTCCATGTTCGGTTTCTATGATTTACAGATGCCCGCGTTCATACAGAGCCGGCTGACCAGCGTCAGCAACCGGCAGAAAGGCGGCAGCCTGGGCGGTGTGGCGGTAATGGGCTTCCTGTCGGCGCTGATTGTCGGCCCCTGCGTGGCGGCACCGCTGGCGGGCGCGCTGATCTATATCGGCCAGACCGGCGATGCCGTGCTGGGCGGTATGGCACTGTTCGCACTGAGCATGGGCATGGGCGCACCGCTGATCGCCATCGGCACCGGTGCCGGCAAACTGCTGCCCAAGGCCGGCCCCTGGATGGACCGCATCAAGGCGGTGTTCGGTGTCATGCTGCTGGCCGTCGCCATCTGGATGCTGGAGCGTATCCTGCCGGGTGAGATCATCATGATGATGTGGGCAACGCTGCTGATCCTGTCGTCCATCTACCTGCGCGCGCTGGACGGCCTGCCGGTCGAAGCCACCGGCTGGGCACGCTTCTGGAAAGGCATCGGCGTTGTCTCGCTGGCCTACGGCGTGCTGTTACTGATCGGTGCGGCGAGCGGTTCACACGATCCCTTCCGTCCGTTACAGAACGTCATGGCGAACACTTCCGCGGGCGTGGCACAGCAGGCGCAACATGCCGAAATGCAATTCAAACGCATCAAGAGCGTCGCCGACCTGAACCGTGAACTGGCGGCGGCAAAGCAACAGGGCAAACCGGTGATGGTGGATTTCTACGCCGACTGGTGCGTGAGCTGCAAGGAAATGGAAAAATACACCTTCGCCAAACCGGAAGTGCAGCAGGCACTGGCCAGTGCAGTACTGCTACAGGCCGATGTCACTGCCAACGATGCGGATGACAAGGCGTTGCTGAAACACTTCCGGCTGATCGGCCCGCCCAGTATTCTGTTCTTTGACAGCACCGGCAAGCCACGCAAGGATCTGAGCCTGGTGGGTTACATCCCGGCGCAGGATTTTGTAACGCATGTTCAGAAATTGAAATAATTAAATGTGCTCTGACCCCAATTAATTATTTCAGGCTGTATTTCTTGATCAGGTCGTACATGGTCGGGCGGCTGACACCCAGTAACTCGGAAGCCTGCGAGATCTTGCCGCCGACATGACCCATGGCGCGCACGATGGCCTGGCGCTCGGCCTGCTCGCGGATTTCACGCAGATTGAAGGTGCGGGTGTCATCAACGCCGGCGCCGCCCAGTTCCAGGTCGGACACCGAAATCTGTTTGTGGTCCGCCATGATCACGGAACGCTTCACGCGATTTTCCAGCTCACGCACGTTACCGGGCCAGGGGTAAGCCTCGATGGCCGCCAGTGAATCCTTGCTGAAACGGTGCATGTGCTTGCCCATCGACTTGCTGAACTTCTCCAGGAAGACGCGCGCCAGCAACAGGGTGTCGCCTTCACGTTCACGCAACGGCGGTATACGGATGCTGATCTCACTGATGCGGTAATACAGGTCGTCGCGGAATTCCTTTTCCCGCGCCAGCTGCGGCAGATCCTTGTGTGTGGCGCAGATAACGCGCACATCGACGGGAATCTCCTGCCGGCCGCCCACACGCTCGATGACACGCTCCTGCAGAAAACGCAGCATCTTGGCCTGCAACGGCATGGGCATATCGCCGACTTCATCGAGGAACAGGGTGCCGCCGTTGGCGACCTCGATCTTGCCCGGGGTCTGTTTCACGGCACCGGTGAAAGCGCCTTTCTCATAACCGAACAACTCGCTTTCCAGCAGGTTCTCGGGAATCGCGGCACAGTTGATGGCGACAAAGCGTCCTTCGGCGCGCCCGCTCATGGAATGCACCGAACGCGCGATGAGCTCCTTGCCGGTACCCGACTCGCCCAGCACCAGTACCGTGACGTCCGAGGGCGCGACTTTCTCGACTGTGCGGCAGACCTTGAGCATTTCCGGGCTGGCGGTGAGTACACCTTCCAGCGGTGCATCGGCGCCGGGAACATGCAGGCGCTGATTCTCGTCCTCGATTTCGCGCAACCGGTAGGCACGGTTAACAATAAAACCGAGCAGTTCCGCATCGATGGGCTTGTAGAAAAAGTCGTAAGCGCCCATGCCGACCGCCTGCAGCGCATGCTGGCGGTCATTGTTACCGGTCACCACGATCACCTTGGTGGTGGGCCAGCGCGACAGAATGGTTTCGAGGGTCTGGAAGCCTTCACTGGTACCGTCCGCATCGGGCGGCAGACCCAGGTCCAGGGTGACGACGGGGGGCTGGTGCTTTTCGAGTTCGTTCAGCGCGGTTTCGCGGTCGCCGGCGATAATGACGTCGTAGCCTTCAAAACACCATTTGAGCTGGGTCTGTAAACCCGGGTCATCTTCAACAACCAGCAGTTTCCTTGAATCGCTGCTCATCACTCTTTCCATTCTTGATATTGTCGGAGGACTTTACACTATTTTTTGTTTCTTCGCTAATCGGAATGCGCATCCGGAAGGTCGTTCCTTCACCTACCCGGCTGAGCACTTCCACTTCTCCACCCAGCCCGCGCACAAAATCCCGGGTCTCGTAAGCGCCTATTCCCATTCCGGATTTTCCCTTGGTACTGATGAAGGGCTTGAACAGGCCGTCGCGCATGAAACCCTCGTCCATACCTTCGCCGGTATCCTGCACTTCCACCACCGCCTGCTCGTTCTGTTTAAATAACCGAACAATAACCATGCCGTCATCAGGGGTAGCATCCTGGGCATTGCGCACCACGTGTCCGATCACAGCGGCAAAGCGGTCGCGGTCCGCCTGCACGTGCAGGCCGGCGGCCTGGCAATCCATATGCGGCACAGGCTTGCCCGCCGACATGGTCTTCACTACATCCTCCAGCACCTCGCACAGGTCGAGCTGCGCCAGCCGTTGCTCCGGGTCACGGCCACTGCGCAGGTTGGTCAGCAGGCGGTTCATCTTGTTGACCGAGTTTTCCACCGTCTCGATAGCGTCTTCCATGAACTGCGGGTTGTTCTTGTGGCGGGCGGCATTGGACACCACCAGTGACAGCTGGGCGATCAGGTTTTTGAGGTCGTGCATGACGTAGGATGACAACCGGTTGCAGGCCTCGAACTGACGCGCCTGCGACAGGGCCTGTGCCGAATCCAGCTGCGCCAGGTGCGCTGCTGACTGGCGGCCGATGATCCGCAGCAGGTCGTAATCTTCCCAGTTCATGGAATGCTCCACCGGGGGTTGTGCCAGCACCACCATGCCCAGTAACCGATCGTGGAACACCAGCGGTGTAATCAGCCAGGCATTTTCGATCCGGCTGAACCAGTCCGGGAGCACCATGTGATTGTAGGCGCGTGGATCGTACAGGTACTCCTCGTAATTGATAATCCACTCTTCCTCACCGAGGTACTGCGCCAGCGAACTGTCGGCAGCCAGGATATTACCGCCCTC
>DRNU01000215.1 GCA_011374975.1 Gammaproteobacteria bacterium
CGCTGCACCAGGAAGGTGTGCCGGTGATCGAGGTAGTGCATCTCCTTGACCGGCGGCAGCCAGACCTGGGGATGCTGGCTCAGGTTGGTATGCAGCCAGGTGGTTCCCGCCTTGCGGGCACCGATACAGAGAAAATCAGGATAAGCCAAAAAAACCCTCGCCAGCCATGCTTAAGAATCTGTACACAAGCGCGTCTTATGCGCTATTGTTGCCGCGCTGAAAGCGCAATCGCGCTATCTTAACATACAGTATCACGGGCATATCAGGCGAGGCACTCCGCGATGGATTACAGCGTTTTCATCCAGACCAATCACAAGCAGATCGTCGGCGCACTGGTTGCCGAGTACGCGCTGAAACGCAATTCAGCGCACGCCGACCGGTTCGACGTCAAAATCATGGATACCCGCGATTACCCTTTCTTTGCCGCCCGTGAAGGCCAGCTGTACCTGCGTGACGGCGTCAAGCGCACCTGGCTCAACGACGACCTGCAATCCTTCACCCCCACCCGCTTCATGCCACCGGAGCTGATGGGCTACCAGGGTCGCGCCGTGGTGATCGACCCGGATATCTTCGCCATCGCCGACATCTGGGAGCTGCTGACCCGCGACATGCACGGCAAGGCCATCATGTGCCGCATGCGCTCCGGGCCCAAGGGCCTGGTGGATCGCTGCAAGGCCAGCAGTGTCATGCTGCTGGACTGCGCGCAACTGACCCACTGGAAGGTCGAGGAACAGTTCAACAAAATGTTCGACTTCGAACTCGACTATATGCCGTGGATCTGCCTGCGCAACGAAGACCCGGACGCCATCGATTTCTTCGAGCCGGAGTGGAACGACTTCGACAAGCTCACCGCCAATACCAAAATGCTGCACGTCACGCGCCGTAAAACCCAGCCCTGGAAGGCCGGCCTGCCCATCGACTGGCGGCCCGCGGAGCGTTTCCGGCTGTTCCCGCCGGTGGCCTGGGTGATGCGCGCTCGCCGCCACCTGTTCGGCGAATACGGCCTGCTGGGCAACTACAAGGAACACCCGGACAGCAACCAGACCAACCTGTTCTTCGGCCTGCTCAAGGAATGTGTCGACCAGGGCATCATCAGTGAGGACATGCTGCGCGAGGAAATGAAGCAAAACCACGTGCGCCACGATGCCTTCGAAGTCCTCGAGCGCACGCCTGATCTGGCGCCGCCGGGCAACCCGCCGCTGAAACTGTCAGCCGCCTGAACCCGAACCAGCAAACAACGCACGCACCTGCTTCGCGGCGCGCTGAACGTCATCCGGCGCCGGCAGCTGCCGCCCTTCCGGGAAATCCTGTCCCAGCCACACCGCGCGCCCGCTGTCGACCAGCTGGCGCTGGATATTGCCGATATCACGGTGCATGCGCCGCGCGGCGAAGCGCATCGCCAGCCGGTGTGTGAGGGGTTTGAAACGCAGGCTGTGCGCGTAGCGCCACCAGGGGCCGCTGTCGCCGGGATCAAAAATATACAACGGCTTGCCGGTGGAGGCCGCCTCGGTGAGCATGGACATGCTCTCCCCGGTCACCACCAGGCGGTCCGCCATGGCCAGGTAGGCCAGGTAGGGGTTGTCGCTGCTGTCACGCCGCCAGCGGTGGATAAAGGCCGGTGCCGTCAGTGCCTGCTCGAAGGCCGTGAAAACCTTGTGCGGGGTACGCGCGCTGTCGGTTACCAGCAGCGATCCGCCCAGCTGCTCCGCCAGCGCGTTGACCTGTTGCCCCAGCTGCGCGCCCTTTTCCACCGTGTACACGAAAGGACCGCTGTCGCCCCCGACCAGGACCGCCGTGTACGGGCGTGGCAGGTGCCCCAGCCGCGCCGTCCAGGAGGCCGCGGCACGGGCCAGGCGCTCCGGCGTAACCCCATGTATTGGCAGCTGATTATGCAAAATATTCGGCTGTTCGGGAAGAAAGTACTGGGGCGTGGTGACGATCAGGTCAAAGGCATCCAGCGGCGCCCAGGGCCGCCCCAGGTGCACCAGCCGGGTGTTGCCCCCCGACTGCCGCTGAATCCAGCGCGCCAGCGGTTCATTGCGACGCCCGGCGGTCAGGATCAGCTCCGGCCAGGGCGGTGACAGGGGGCTGGATGCCGCCCGGTCGATCCCCGCCAGCGTAACTCCCAGCAGGCGATTACTGAGCAATTCAGTTGCCCGGTAGCGGAAATGCAGCGTCTCATACGGCCAGCCCAACGCATCGGCCAGCGCAACAAGTTGCGTATTGTCCCCCGCCTTGTGACCGGTAAGCAGCCAGGTCAGGGGCGCGGTGCTTGCCGGGTTCTGGTTCACTCGTCAGCAATGCCCGTGTCAGAAAGCGCGAGCTTACCGCAATCATCCCTGCAGTGCAGGGTGTCCATGCATTCCTGCGTCAAAATTCGGTACAATGCATGCCTGATCAACCCGCCAGGCCGGCATGACGAAAGACAGGTTAATCCGGGCTCCCTAACTCAAGGCATCTCTTGGTCCTGAACCGCTACATCACCGCAGAAATCATCCGGCCCATGTTTCTGGGTATCGCCATGCTGGTGGTCATTTTTTCCGGCTACAGCTTTGCGCTGAAACTGTCGGATGCCGCGCAAGGCCAGATCCCGGTTGACATCGTGGCCCGGCTGATCGGCCTGAAAAGCCTTATTTCACTGGAGATCCTGCTACCTACCGCGCTTTACCTGTCCATTATCTCGGCGCTGAGCCGCTTTTACCGGGATTCGGAAATGGCAGCGATGCAGGCGGCCGGTTTCGGCGAAGCGCGCATCATGCGCCCGGTACTGCTGCTGTCCGTGCTGGTCGCCGTTATTGTGGGCGTGATTTCCCTGTACGCCAGACCCTGGGCCTACCGGCAAAGCTACCAGATCGAGGCCGATGCACGTGCCGAATTCGACATCCGCAAAATTGAGCCCGGCCGTTTCATCGAGTTGCAGGGCAGCGAGTACGTCCTGTTCGCGCGCGCTGTCGACCAGGGCAAGGGGCGACTGGAAGAGGTCTTCCTGCAGAGCGACCGGGGCGAAAAGATACAGGTCACCTATGCCCGCGAGGCCTGGCTGCCCCCGGTACAGCCAGGCACCCGGCGCAGCTTCAAGTTCCGCAACGGCTACAGCTACC
>DRNU01000216.1 GCA_011374975.1 Gammaproteobacteria bacterium
GACGGCATCTTCCATTCCGCTTGCCTGGCGGCGCAATTCCTGAAACACGAAAGTTTCCAGTAGCTGGCCCAGCAGTGCGCGATCGGACTTCAGTGCCGCCGCATCTATTCCCAGCAAAGCGCAGGCAAGGCCGGTATCACCCATATGCAGTTTCGGACTTTTGATCAGGCGCCGCAAGCGGTTACTGTGCCAGGATGGCAGTTCCTCCAGCAGGAACAACCGGGACAGTAGCGTAATGTAATCGCGTATGGTCTGCCGGCTGAGCTGGAACGGTGACGCCAGATCGCTCACGTTGAGCAACCGGGCGGTCTGTCCAGCGGCCAGCATCAACAAGCGCGGCAGGGCATTCAGCAACCGTATCCGCGCCAGGTCTCGTATGTCGCGCTGCACCAGCGTTTCGATGTAGTCTCGATACCAAGTGGCCCGCCGGTGTGCAGACTTGCGAACGAGCGCCGCAGGGTAGCCACCTGCTACAATCCGTTCCAGCAGCTCGCCCCCCAGGCGGGGCCGGCGACCCATTTTGAATCCCGCCCCGAACAGCATATTCAGAAACGTAGGGGGCGTTCTCTCCAGCTCAGTCTGGGCCAAGGGGTGCAACCGCAGGATCTCCATACGCCCGGCCAGGGAATCAGCGAGTTTCGGTACCAGCAGCACGTTGGCAGAGCCGGTGAGCAGAAACCGCCCCGGCGTGCGGTCGCGGTCCACGGTGCTTTTCAGGGCAGTGAACAGTTCGGGAACCCGCTGTATCTCATCGAGAATGGCCCGCTCCGGCAGATCCCCGACAAAGCCCATTGGATCCTGCCGGGCAGCGGCAAGCACGACGTCATCATCGAAACTGAAGTATGCGTATCCTCCTGCCTTGCCCACCATGCGCGCCAACGTGGTCTTGCCGCACTGGCGCGGCCCGTGGATCAGAACAACGGGGGTGTCGGCCAGCGCCTCGATGAGGCGCGGTTCCACCAAGCGGGAATAGATTTCAGGATTGGCCATACCGGCTAATCGTAGCCTTGGGAATCGGCCAATTGCAAGTTTATGGAGCGGCCAATTGCAAGTTTATGCTACGTCTATTTGTAAGTTTCTGACCAAGATCGACAGGACAGACCGCTGGCCGGCACGCAGCGGCAGCTCGCCTGTCATCTTCATACCCTCTGCGAACAGGCCGGCTGGGCCGAGGATGTCCGCGCCTACAACGAACGCGTCAGCGCCTGGAACGGCCTCTCATGAGGTAGGCCGCAAGGGCGAGCTACCGGAACTGGATTCCTGATAATATGTTGTCAAGGCATGACCGGGAAAGATACGGCATCGATTTCGATCCGGCCCAGGCCCTGTGGGACGATCCCGAGTTGCTGGAAGTCCCGGTACGGACCATGGACGAACTCCGTTACCTGCTCATTGGCCGGATCGGAGGACGGCACTGGTCGGCTGTCATTACCCATCGCGGCGAGCGGATTCGTTCGATTTCGGTACGACGCTCCCGCAAGGAAGAGGTGACCCTGTATGAAAACGAGAGCATCTGAATTCGATCGCGCTTTCGATGAAGGCGAGGATGTTACCGACAAGCTGGAAGTGGAGAAGGCACGCCGGGTCAACTACGAGACCCGGGGGTCAACGTGGACTTTCCCGACTGGACGATCCGCGCTCTGGATCATGAGTCGAAGCGTCTGGGCATCACCCGCCAGGCATTGATCAAGCTGTGGATTGCCAACCAGCTGGATCGGAAGAAAGCTTCATGAGCCTCAAGCCTTGATGCAATATCGCCCCCAAGGTCACGGCGTCAGTCCTGCGTTGGTATAAAAGATGTTGCTGAAGAACAAAGCGCGTCCCGCCCCTGCTGTTGCGGTGACCGACTTTGTCCTGTGGCTGTTTTTCTGCCTGAACAACCTCCGCACATGAATGCAATAACGCAAGCCTGGCACCGATCCTCAAACTGGAAGTGGAGAAGGCACGCCGGGTCAACAACGAGACCCGGCGGGTCAACGTGGACTTTCCCGACTGGATGATCCGCGCTCTGGATCATGAGTCGAAGCGTCTGGGCATCACCCGCCAGGCATTGATCAAGCTGTGGATTGCCAACCAGCTGGATCGGAAGA
>DRNU01000217.1 GCA_011374975.1 Gammaproteobacteria bacterium
AGTATGTCGTGCAGCGGCCGGTCGGGGTGGTAGCCGTCGCGCTGTGCCGCACCGTGCAGCACCAGGTGTGCCTGGCCGCGGTCCAGCAGGGTGCGCAGCCAGTGACTTTCCAGCGGTGAAAATTCGGTAAAGCCGACCAGCCACAGGTGCTGGTCGCCGATCTGCTCCAGGCTGTCCAGCAGGCGTTGCCGGTGGGCGGCGGGCGGGTCGGTCAGCTGTTCGTCGGCCAGTTGCCTGCGCCAGGCATGCCACAGGGTGTGCAGGATATAAGCTTCCTGTTGCAGTGCCGGTGAAGGTTCGTTCACCGCATAGCAGTCTGCCAGGCGCGCCTCGAACTGTTCGAGTTGTGCGGGGATGTCGAGGTCGTTACGGGTCAGTTCGTCGAACAGGGTCAGCAACTGACAGGCCAGCAGCCACGGGTCGGTGTCAGTGTAGACCGGGGCGGCATTGCGCAGCGCATCGGCCAGTACCAGCTCGCGTGCCGGCTGGTTGAGTACCGGCCGGGTAATGCCGGTTGTGTGAGCCAGCCAGCTGTCGAGGCGCTGGATGTCCGGTCCCAGCAGCGCGCGGTGGCCGAGCGCATCGGCCTGCTGCAGCAGTTCGCTGCGCAATTGCGCGGCACAGCGTTGTTCGGCAACCAGTACCAGGCACTGGCTCAGGTCGGGCAGCTGCGCACGGTAGTGCGTGAGGATCTGCTGCGCGGTAACCGCAAGCGGGTCCTGGCTGAATGGAACCAGGGTCAGCAGTGCCTACCGCTCCAGCAGGTCGAGTTTGCCCGGCTTGCCATTCCACTCGTCGGCATCGGGCGGGGCTTCTTTTTGCTGTGTAATCACTGGCCAGATCTGCCCCAGTTCCTCGTTGAGGGCGAGGAAATGCGCCTGGTCGGCGGGCAGGTCATCTTCGGAGAAGATGGCCTCGGCGGGGCATTCGGGTTCGCACAAGGTGCAGTCGATGCACTCCTCGGGGTCGATGACCAGGAAATTGGGACCCTCGTGGAAACAATCTACCGGGCAGACTTCCACGCAATCCGTGTATTTGCACTTGATACAGTTTTCACCCACTACAAAGGTCATGACAGGCTCCTGATTAAACTGGGGCCAATGATACACGGATTGCAGGGTACGCAGAACGGGGACGGTCCTGAAATCAGTCCCGGAGGCCTAGCGGCAGAGGCTTTTCAGTGTCGAGGAGGGTAGTGCGACTTCGATACAGTTGCGGCCGTTGGCCTTGGCGCGGTACAGCATGCGGTCAGCGGCCTCGATCAGTTCTTCGGCATTGGAACCCTCTTTCGGGCACAGGGTGGCGATGCCGATGCTGAGTGTGACGTGTTCGGCGGAGTCGGAATTCTTGTGCGGGATGCTCAGCTCCGCGATCTGGTGCAGCATTTTCCGTGCAACGGCGAGCGCACCTTCCTCGGTGGTATCGGGCAGGATCATGACGAACTCTTCACCCCCGTAGCGGCTCACCAGGTCGGCAGGCCGGTGCACGGTTTGTTGCAGGCTGTCGGCGACCTTCTTGAGGCAGTCGTCACCGGCCTGGTGGCCGTAGCTGTCGTTGTAGCGTTTGAAATAGTCGATATCGGCAAACAGCAGCGACAGTGGCAGTTCGGTGCGGATAGCGCGTTGCCATTCCTGCTCCAGGGTCTCGTCGAACTGGCGGCGGTTGGCCAACCCGGTGAGCCCGTCCATCGAGGACAGGCGTTTCAGTTCACGGTTACTGGTGGCGAGTTCGGAATTCATGCGCGACAGCTGTTCTTTCATGTCTTTCATCGACCTGAAGGCGTCGTCGCGCTCCTTCTGTACCAGGTAGCTCTTGGCATGGGCGCGGATACGCGCCAGCAGTTCGATTTTCTCCGGCAGCTTGACCAGGTAGTCGGTGGCGCCATTGGAGAAGGCGTCGCTCTTGATCTGGGGGTCATCCTTGCTGGACAGCACGATAATCGGGATATTGCGGGTGGTCGGGTTGTTGCGGTAGAAACGCACCAGTGTCATGCCGTCCACGTCGGGCATTACCAGGTCCTGCAGGATCACGGTCGCCTTGACGGCAACAGCCTGCTTTACGGCCTGTTTCGGGTCCGGGCAGTAATGGAACTCGATATCCGGCTCATCGGCGATCATGCGCCGTATACCCTCAGCGACCATGGCCTGGTCGTCGACGAGCAGGACGACGGCCCAGCGGCCCTCATCGATTCTCGGTGCTTCCCCAGCGATCTCAGTTTCCGTCGTCATTCCGTTTACGGTGTCTCCCCGCCTCTTGCGGAGGTGTGTTCCGCCCATTTGGCCAAATGTGGCCCTATGTCCCCCAAGGGCAGAATTTCTGTAGCTGCATCAAGCTCTTTTGCGGCTTTCGGCATACCGTAAACGGCACATGTTTCCTTATCTTGAGCAAGGGTAATCCAGCCGCGTTCACGCAGTGCTTTGAGACCCTCCGCACCATCTTTGCCCATGCCGGTTAAAAGTACGCCAATAGATTGATTGTTATAGTTTTCTGCCAGGCTGTTAAAAAATACGTCGACGGACGGACGGTAGGCCAGCGCGCGTGGCTCCGGCGTGTAGTCCAGGCAGCCATCGGCGTTCAGGATGAGGTGATCCTCGCGCCCGCACACCAGCACGGTGCCGGTTTCCGGGCGGTCTCCAGGCCGGGCCTGGCGCACCGGCATGGGGGCGGTATCGTTGAGCCAGGTCGTGAAACTGGCGGCGAACTGTTGGTCGACGTGCTGCACGACAGCGATCGCCACCTGTGGGTCGGCAGGCAGGGCCTGCAGAATGCTTCGCAGCGCGGCAGGACCGCCGGTGGATGCGCCGATGGCGATCAGCGGCACATGCCCGGGGTTGATCGTTGCCGGCGATGCAGGGGCCGCTGCCGGGCGGTTGCGGCGGTAGGCCTTGCCGTGTATCAGCATGGCGATAGTGTCGATCTTGTGGATCAGCGCCTGTTTTCCTTCGCCCTGTCCGGAACTGCCCAGGATCGGGGTGTTGACAGCATCCAGCGCACCGGCGCCCATGGCCTCGAAGACCTTGCCGGTGTGGGTATTGACGGTGGCGGTGACAATCAGGATGGCACAGTCAAAATCCGCGCTGATGCGGCGTGTTGCCTCGATGCCGCCCATGCCCGGCATGACAAGGTCCATTAAAATGATATCCGGGCAGTGTTCGCTGCAGCGCTGTATCGCGTCAGCACCGTTTCCGGCCGTCCACACCAGCCGGTATTCCGGCACGCTGTCGATGACCCGCCGCAGGCTTTCCGCCGCGATCGTGGAGTCATTCACAATGGCAACTTTTAACATAGGCCCGGCTTACTCCGCGCTGCCGATCAAATCCGCGACGGCCTCGATAAGCGTTTCGTCCTGGAAGCTGCCCTTGGTCAGGTAATAGTCCGCACCGGCTTCCAGCCCGCGTTGCCGGTCTTCTTCACGATCCTTGTAGGAGACAATCATGACCGGTATTTTGCCCAGCCGTTCGTCCTGTTTGATCAGGCGCACAAATTCAAAACCGTTCATGCGCGGCATGTCGATATCGCTGATGACCAGGTCGTAGTCATCCATGCGCACGGCATTCCAGCCATCCATGCCGTCGACCGCAACATCCACCTGGTAACCGCGTGTTACCAGCATGTTGCGTTCCACTTCGCGCACCGTGATCGAGTCATCGACCACCAGGATGCGCTTGCCCTGTGAGCTGCCTCCGGCCGGCTTGTCATGGATGCGGTTCAGGCGTCCACCGGCGATGAGGATGTCGACAGACCGCAACATGTCATCGACGTCGACGATCAGGCAGGGATCGCCGTTTTCCAGCAGGCTGGTGGCGGCAATATCCTGGATCTTGCCCAGCCGTTCATCGAGTGTATGTACCACCAGGTTGCGTTCGCCGATGAAGCAGTCCACCACCAGCCCCGAGCGATGCAGGCGCTCGCCCAGTACCACCACGGGCAGGAAATCATCATTGGTGCTGTCGCCGCCGCAATCCAGCACCTGGCTGGCGAACACCAGGCCCACGTGCTGGTTGCCAAGCGTGAAGTACTGGCGGCCTTCCAGGGATTCGACCTGGCTGGTATCGAGCCTGAGTGTGCGGTCGATGCGCGCCAGCGGGATGGCGTAGGGTTCGCCGCCGATTTCCACCAGCAGCGCGCGGATGATGGACATGGTGAGCGGCAGTTGCAGGTGGAAATGGGTGCCTTTACCGGGTTCAGTGGTGGCGCGTGCCACACCGCGCATGCGCTGTACGGTACTGTGCACCACGTCCAGTCCGACACCGCGGCCGGATATTTCGGTGACTTCCTCGCGGGTCGAGAAGCCGGGCAGAAACAGGAACTCCAGCAGTTCCGCGTCACTGAGTTCCTGTGCCATGGTTTCGTTGACCATGTCGCGTTCGACTATGCGGCTGCGCAGCCGCTCCAGGTCGATGCCGCGCCCGTCGTCCTCGACGTGGATCGAAAGCATGCCGGAGCTGTGCATGGCGCTCAGCCTGAGGGTGGCCTGTTCGGGTTTGCCGGCCTGGCGGCGCTGTTCCGGTGTTTCAATGCCGTGGTCCAGCGCGTTGCGCAGCAGGTGGTTGAGAGGGGCATCGATGTGTTCCAGGATGTCCCGGTCGACCTGGGTGGCGGCGCCTTCTATTTTCAGCTCGACCTGTTTGCCGAGCTGGCGGGCCACGTCGCGCACCATGCGCGGGAAGCCGCGTGTGGCATCGGCGAAAGGCCGCATGCGGCTGGTAATGACTTCCTTGTTGAGGCGGTTGCCCAGGCTGTGCATGCGTCGGTCGAACTCGTCGAGTTCCACCAGCCGGTCGGACATCAGGTGGCGGCAGCGGTTGGCCTTGGTCTGGATTTCGCTGGCAAGTGTCCTGTTGTAGTCGCTGTTGCCACGGGTGCAGAGGCTTTCGTTGAGGCGGTCGACCAGGCTGATAATTTCTGCCTGGCGATGCTTTACCTGCAGCAAGGCATCGGCAAACGGATGCAGCCAGCGCGATTCAACCTGCACTTCACCGGCCAGGCCAACCAGGCGGTTGAGGCTTTCCGCCGACACGCGTACCGCTTCGTTGCCGGCCGTGTTTTTATCGGCGCCGGGCGTCGGGGCAGGGGGCACGGCCGTGGTGGTTGTTTCCCGCTCGATGACGGCTGTTCCAGCCATCGCTGTGTCGTTTGCCGGTGGCGGCAGTCCGGTTCCGGTTTGCTGCACCGGCGTATTATCCGGCCCGGTCGGGAGCTGATCGATATGCCGGATCTGTTCCACCAGCCGGGTCAGTTCGTCGTCGTTGGCCTGCTGCTGCGCGATGGCGACCAGCTGGTCGACACCTTTCAGCAGCAGGTCCACCTGGTGAGGCTGTAGATGCAGTTCACCCTGCTGGGCGGCGACAAAGCAGTCTTCCATGCTGTGCGCCAGGCTGACGCCGGCCTCGATGTCCACCATGCGCGCGGCACCCTTGATGGAGTGCGCGGCACGCATCAGTGCTTCCAGTTGCCGGTCGCTGTGTGAGCCCTGCTCAAGCGCAAGCAGGCCGTCGTTGAGGATAGTCGCCTGGTTGTCGACCTCCAGGCGGAACAGGTCCAGCATCGAAAAATCGCCGAGGTCGTCGCTCATTGCAGGCTCCGCGCCAGCGCGTAGAACAACAGTTCGTGGTCGAGTACACCGACGTGCTGATCGTCCCAGCAGAGGATGCCGCTGGTGTAACTGTGACTGGCTTTCGCCACCGTTATCGGTGTGGCCTGCAAGGCGTAGTCGGCGTAATGGACGATGCCCCAGGCTTCGCTGACCGGGAAGACGAAACTCTGCCCGTCCTTTTCGATGAGGATCATGCGTTCCAGAATCTCGTGGTCGGCGATATGCGCCTCGCGGGCTTTTTCCAGTTGCAGGATGGAGCCGATGGAGATGCAGATTTTCAGTTCGCCACGGATGTTTACCAGGCCTTTCACCAGTGAATCGGACTTGTGCGGCAATCTGTGAATCGTGCGCATCGGGGTGATTTCGTTGACGTACCGGCTGTCGATGGCGAGCCATTCATCGCCCAGGCGGAACAGCAGTACCGAGTTGTTGCTTTCCCCGTCGTTGCGCTTGGCGTGGGCAAAACGCTCGGTCCATTCACGACGGTAGGCATCGGGCATGGGGCGTTCCAGCATCTGCCGACCGGCGGCTGCATAGCGATTACAGTTGCGGCAATGAATGAAGCGTTTCAGTTCCGGGCAGCTGGCCTGCTGCGGGCTCCATACGCCAACCCGGTTCCAGCAGTCATCCAGTGTGACCGTGTGGGTAGTGTCCGTCATGCACCGATCTCCTGGCGGCGTTGCCGTACCCGTGCGGCACGTGCGCGGAAGCGTTCGGCGCTGTCATGGTCGCCCTTTTGCCGGGACAGGACGCTGAGCTGGGCCAGGGCTTCATAGTGGTCGGGATCGAGATAGACCGAGTTGCGGAACATCTGTTCCGCTTCACCGGTATTACCGGCGGCCTCACGGATCAGGCCCAGCAGGTAATAGGCGTCGGCGCGATGTTCCTGTTGCCTCAGCAGGGTTGTGCAATGGCCGGCGGCTTCGTCGAGATGGCCCTGGTCGGCGAGCCGGAAAGCTTGCTGCATGAGGTCACTGGCCGCGAAATTGTCGTTCGCAGCCTTTGCAGCGGGTGTGTTTTCGCGGTTTGCCTCGCTGAATGGCAATGGTTCATTCTGTACCCGCCTGCCTGGCTGGCGCCGCGGGTTGTGGTGCGGGGTCTGGCGGGCTTCGACGGCGTTGTTGCCGTTGCTGTCTCCCGTGCGGCAAAAGCCGAAGCTGCGCGGGAAATCCAGTGCGCTGAACGGTCGCTCCAGCAACAGGCTGGTTTCCGAATGGCCGAGGAACAGTATGCCGTTGCTGGTGAGCAGCTGTTCCAGCCGGTCGATGGCCTGGTGCTGGGTGGGGCGGTCGAAATAGATCAGCAGGTTGCGGCAGAAAATGACGTGATAGTGCGCCCGACCTTCGATGAAGGCCTGGTCCAGGATGTTGAGCTGCTGGAAATGCACCCGGTTGCGAATCGTATCCCGGAGCTGAAACCCTGTGCCGACGGGTTCGAAATGGCGGTCACGGAAACCGAGTTCGGTGCCGCGGAAGGAATTGTTGCCGTAACAGGCATTGCGTGCCTTTTCGATATTGACCGCGCTGATGTCGACAGCGTCGATCTGTGCATCGGCAGCAGCGATACCGCAGTCGGCCAGGCACATGGCAAGGGTGTAGGGTTCTTCGCCGGTGGAGCAGGGTACACTCAGGATACGCAGCGGTGAAGTCGGGTTGCCGGCCAGCCAGGTCTGGCGCAGCCAGTCGCTGAAGGCGGCAAACGGATACTGGTCACGGAAGAACCAGGTTTCCGGGATCACCACTGTGTCGATGAGTGCGCCCAGTTCGGTGGCGGACTGGCTGATAATATTCCGGTAGTCATCGATGTCCGTGACACCGCAGGCGCGCATGCGCTGTTCCACGGCCTGACTGATGGTGCCGGAGCCCACCGTTGAGCTGTGCAGCCCCATTTTCTGTTTCAGCAGGCGTTCGATGGCAGGCAGTGTCATCTAGCCTGCCTCTGCCGGGAACAGTTGTGACTGGATGCTTTCGGGGAGCAGTTCAGTCACGCTGATGCGCTGTACCAGTCCCGCTTCGCAGCGTGCGGCGTCCCCCAGGAACGGTGCCTGTTCCATGTTCAGCCCGGTACTGGTGAAGGAGTCCCCGTCAATGTCGATGGTTTCCGTGACGCGTTCCGCCAGCAGGCCGAGGATACGCCGGGTGCCGTCTGCCAGCGGGTAGTTCACCAGGATGATGCGGCTGGTGAAGGAGTCGCTGCAGGAGCTGTCGTTGATCAGCCGGTGCAGGTCAATGACCGGTACGTGCAGACCGCGATAGTTGAACAGGCCGCGGACACAGTCGGGTGCCATGGCAATCGTTTCCAGGTTCACGTGCGGCGCGATCTCGACCACTTCCGCGGCCGGGATCGCGTAACGGCTGTTGCCCAGCTGAAACAGCAGCATCAGCATGGCGCGGCTCAGGAACTGACCTGGAAGTGGGAGGCGCCTTCCTGCAGCCTGCCTGCGGCCTCGTTCAGTTGCATAATGGCGCCGTTGGACTGGCGTAATGAATCGGCGGTCTGTTGTGCGGATTCGCTGAGCTGCACGATGGCATCGCGGATCTGCTGCCCGCCCTGTGCCTGCGAGGACATGCCTTCGTTGACTTCCTCGAAACGCGGGATCAGGGTTTCCACCTGTTCGATAATGCGTGCCAGCTGGGAGCCGACCTGGCGTACGTCGTCGACACCATGGCGGACTTCCTCGGAAAATTTCTCCATGCCCATCACGCCGGCCGATACCGCCGACTGCATTTCCTTGACCATTTGCTCGATATCCCAGGTGGCGACCGCGGTCTGGTCGGCGAGGCGGCGGATCTCGGTGGCGACCACGGCAAAGCCGACGCCGTATTCACCGGCTTTCTCGGCCTCGATAGCCGCGTTCAGCGACAGCAGGTTGGTCTGGTCGGCGACACGGTTAATGGTGGTGACCACGGTATTGATGTTGCCTGCTTTCTCGCTCAGCACCGCCAGCTTGGAACCGATAGACTCGGTGGCTTCCATCATCTGGTGCATGGTCTTCTCCATGCTCTGCAGCGAAGCGCGGCCCGCGTTGGCGCCTTCGGAGGTTTTCCAGGCGACCTCGGTGACTTCGTTCATGGTGTTGACCAGTTCTTTCGAGGTTGCGGTAATTTCCGTGACGGTGGCCTTGATCTGATTAGTGGTGGCCGCCTGCTCGGTAACCGTGGCCTCCTGCTGCTTGGCGGTCGCGGCGATCTCGGTGGCCGAAGACGTGACCTGCACGCCGGACTGCTGAATGCGTGCCACCAGCGAGTTCAGGCTGTCCAGCATCTGCTGGATACCGGTCGCCAGTTCGGAAATGATGTCCTGGTCACGGTACACCATGATCTGGCCGGTAAGATCGCCCTCGGCCGCCATGGCTACCACGTCCTGGATCAGTTCCACCTTGCCCTTGACGTCTTCCGCGGCCTGGCGTTCACGGTCGATGATGTCCTGTACTTTCTGGGTCATGGTATTGAAAGTGTTGGCCAGCGCGTCGAACTCGCGCAGCGCGCGACCGTGCACCCGGGTATTGATATCGCCCTGTGCCACCTGGTTCATGTCTTCGATCATGGCCTGCACCGGTTTGAACAGGAACCGGTTGAGCAGCATGACGGCAATCAGCAGAGCCACGCCGATGAGCGCCACAAAACTCAGGGTGGTCTTGTTGCGCGTCTGCCGGGTGGCGTTATACAACGCGGAGAAATCATCCAGCGCCTGCAGGCGGGCGATGGGTATAGTGTCGCCGTCCGTTACCTGCAGCTGGATTTCATGCACGCTGTTCGAGGGGGCCTGCCATTGCTCGGTTTCGAACAGGGTCGTACCGCGTGTTGAACGGATGCGCAGCGGCAGGCCGGTGAGTTCGCCCACGCTTTGCAGGCTGAAGGCAGGGTCGAAAACGATTTCCAGGTAACCGCGGCCGGCCTTGTTGCCGACCGGCTGGATGACCGAGTAACGGCTGCCGTCCTGCGCAGCCCAGAAGCCGCTGGTGGTTTGTGCCTGTGTGGCGGTGTCGAGCAGGGTGGTATTGCCGACCTCGGTGTCGCCGGCTGTCATCAGCAGTTGCCGGTTGGCGTTGTAGAGCCGTACCGTGACCGGACGTAACCCGGGCAGTTCTTCGGTATTCAGGGGGGCTTCCAGCAGTTTGGACAGCATCGGGTTGGCGGTGCCGGGCGGGGCTTCGGCCAGGTAGCTGCCGAGTTCCGGCTGCCGGACCAGTGCGCGCGTGGCGGCGGAAGTCAGCTGCTTGCTGCCCATCCGCAGCTGGTCGAGCGCCGCGTTACTCGCGACCTCAAGAATACGCGCCACGGTTTTGGTCTGTGCCTGAACGGCGGCGGCACGGTATTCTGTTTCTGATACAAAGGACGTTGCGACTGCGACTATCCCCACAATCAGCAGTACGCTTACCGCCAGTCCTTTCACTGAAAATTTCTCGATTCGCATGATTCGCTCTCATTTTTCCGCGGAAGCCCGTTGCACGGGCAATGGCATCTCCTCTGAAAATGCAAATTGCTTGCCACGATTCCGAAGCAGGTTTTTTCTTGTGTGAATAATGACTTGGGTGAGCAGACCAGCCCCCGCCAGGGCCTGTCCAGGCCTGTTTTAAATAGCCCGGAATATTTTTAACTTGTTGTTATTTTTGTAAATATATTTTTCTTGTGCCATGGGTGAGGCGTACGGCCGGGCCTGTTGCGCCGCGCAGGATTCAGTTTGGCTATCGGCATGCCGCTAGTACAGGAAATGACGGATTTCTGTCACATGGACGAAATATATGCCTGCTGCCACTGTGAAAACCGCGCTTAGTCTGTTGGCCCTGCTGTTCGCCGGCGTGGCGCTGGCGGATGCCTACACCATCATTCCCATGAACCAGAAGCGACTGGCCACCTACTATATTCAGGCCAGTATGCAGGGCAGCGGCGATGTCGAATTCATGGTGGATACCGGGGCCGGTTACACCACCATCAACGAACACACCCTTGACCGGCTGCTCAAGGCCGATAACGCCGAATATGTCGGCGAACTGACCGGCGTGATGGCGGATGGCAGCCAGCACAAGTTGCCGATCTACCTCATCAAGCGCCTGGTACTGGGTGACGGCTGTGTGCTGGATAATGTGGAGGCCGCTGTTTTCCCGCAAAAAACCCGTATGCTGCTGGGCCTCAGTGCACTGGAGAAGGCGGCACCCTTCGTGTTCTCCACCAACCCGCCGCGGCTCAGCCTGAGCAACTGCGGTACCGTCTCCGGCTGACAGGCCCCTGGCGCATTGCGCCGCCCCTCGATCTGACCGAAAATAGCCCTGTCAGGGTTTTTGTCGCCGTGTTTGGCGACCCCCCTGGTATTTTCAGCGTCTGGAGAGGACAAAAAAAATGATAATGAAACATCTATCCCGTAGTTGTCTGGTCGCCGGTCTGGGTCTCGCATGCAGTGTGGGTCAGGCGGCAACCGGCTATGTCGATAACAGCGAATCTTCCATTGTGCGTACCGGTTACGGAGACTGTGTGCATACACAGCGCTGGTCGGTTCCCAATGCCATCGCCGAGTGTGACCCGGAAATCGTCGCGGCGCGGGATGCCGTCGAGGTGGCGGCGGTGGAGGTTTTCATCCGCACCGAGCGCAACCCGGTGCATCTTGAAACTGACACGTTGTTCGGCTTTGACAGTGACCGGTTGACCGATTCCGGTAAAACGCTGCTGGACGATATGGTCGGCAATCTGACGGCGGCTACTTTGCTGGAGCAGAAGATTCAGATCACCGGTTATGCAGACCGCATTGGTGATGACACGTATAACCTGGAGTTGTCGAAGCGGCGTGCCGCGGCGGTGCGTGATTACCTGGTGTCAAAAGGTGTGGTGCCGAGCTTCATCGAGATGAAGGGGCTGGGCGAGAGTAACCCGGTAGTAAACTGTGAGGACAAGCGTGGTGCGGCTCTGATTGACTGCCTGGCGCCGAACCGGCGTACCGAGATCGAGTTCTCGGCGATGGAAGTGATCGAGGTGAAGGAAGAAGTGCCCGTCAAGCCCAAGTAAGCGTTACAGAGTGGGCGGCAGGTTAGTGCTGAGTGCTGTGAAGCCCGGCATTAACCTGGGATGCACAAGTATCAGGGGCAGGCGCTCCGTCAGAGGCCTTTTTGCGCCGTGCCGGGGTTACCTTTCCGGCTTCAGGCGCGGGGCGCAAGGCGCAGGAAAGGTAACCCCGGCACGGCGCAAAAAACCGGGTTTTCCGGGGGCGGGTTTCTAGTGTCCGGTGTCTTCTGTCAGCTGCTTGAGTTTGTATAGCAGTTCCAGTGCCTGGCGGGGGGTCACATCATCCGGCTTGATGCCCTGGAAAGCGTCCACCAGCGGGTGGTCTTCGTGGCGCACGAACATGTCGATCTGCGGTTCGGGTTTGTTGTCCTGCAAGGGTGCGTGTACCGGGCCGGCTTCCAGTTTCTG
>DRNU01000218.1 GCA_011374975.1 Gammaproteobacteria bacterium
GGAGCCCGGCAGGTGGTAACCGACCTTTTGCGCAGATGGAAAAAATTTCCCGATAAAGTCGTTAACAAACGTACCACCGGACTTGTGCAGGTGAAGGAATATAAACTTGTCGGTAATAACCACTGCTTACTCCATGCGACTGTTGATGCCGTCAGGAGGCCGGGCGCCTTGCCGCAGCCGGTACACCCAGACCCTTGTCCGCAAAAGACAAAAGTTCAAGCAGCGCATCGGTCGGCTCAAAGTCGCAAATCATGTGGGTGCGATGATTTTTTTTGTCCGGATTTACAACCGCATGCGTGGCGCCGCTGTTATTCAGCGCCCATATCTCACCGGGTTTCATGTGGTAGGCCCGGTCACCGCACAGCATGAGCGCGGTCGGGTTTGTAACTACCGGAAAATGTATGCGTATGTATCGGTCAAAGTACTCGCCCATGTCCTTGTGTGCCGCGACCTGGGCATCGGGTTTCAGGCGCGCCAGGAGGCAGCGCTGCGGCCGGGCGGGTATCAGCCTGTATATCAGGTACCGGATATAGGGCAGCGCATCCAGTACCGGCCTGTCCTCAATCGGTTTGTCGCCCTCGGCCGGCGCATAGCCACGCAGGAAGATCGCATTGACCTGGCTGTGCACCCCCACCCTGCCACCGGTCCCTTTCCAGTTGTCGGCAGGGATACTATCAACTTCTTTGGCCAATATGGCGGGATCGATACTGATCGCAAGACGGCTACAGTAGCCAATGATGCTGTTTTTATCCGGGTACTGCATTGGGTCGGTCTCTTTATCTGCACCTGAAAATGCGCATAATCCTAACATATTGATGCGCAGGCTTAGTAACCGGTCATATTCCCCGGGCGGGCACGAAGCAACTTGAAACGATGAAAACCAAGCGCATTAAGTTCCTCGATATCGAAATCCACCATACCCATCAGTTCACGTTTCTTCAGCGATTGTGAACACTGGAACTCACCGCCCTTGAACTTGTTAACCACAGAAACAGAGGCATAACAGATCCGCGACGGGCAGGTCAGGGCGCACCCTGCATTGGCGAACAGCCGGATGCGATCCTTGTCTTCGATCGACTTCAGAAAGTCGTGCTTGTAATTCAGTATCATGGGCAGGACAACAGTGTCATAAAGTTCGAGCGCGGACTGCAGTTTCCGCAGGCTGGTGATGTTCTTTATAACACTGGCCTCAATACTGTAGTCAGGAAAATCCTGCCGGACCCACCTGGCCAGGTCATCGTTGGTCACTATCACCGAATTGGGCCGCGCGTGGTATTTCTCCAGCAACGCGCGGTTTTCTTCATACTCCTGTCGTTCTATATTGTGATTGGTGAACGGTATGCGCAGGCCGATGCCCTTGTCGTTGAGTTCCTGAACATCGGAATCAGACAACTGGCGATCAAAGAACATACGGCCGCCATACATGGTAGAACGCTCGACGAAACCGAATACACTATCGATTTGCTGCAGCGGCAGGTTGCCAAAATTATTGCGCAGGAAGCGTGATATTGGCTCGCTCTCCTGCTTGCCACGCGCAGATACAGTATAGGTATTTTGCATGGTCTGACCGCCCCCTGAAAAACAATGATACATATAGGGAATCTCTGATTAAACAGAAACTCCACAGTTCTTATTATCTGACTTTTGGACAGGCATCGACAAGAGGCACAGATCAAGATCAACCAGGGCGCTATGCCCCTGCCGCCTGAATCCTTTCCCAGAGCCCATTCAACCCCGGCAACACCCGCGCCAGGGCCGCCTCGTTCTTACGCCATTTCCCGGCCTCCGGCGCGGTCAGCGTATAGCGTGAGGCCTTGAGCGGCTTGCTGACGGTATCGCGCAGTGCTGCATCGACCGGGATACCGGCAAACTCACACAGCCGCTCAATTGCCGCCCCGGGGCCCGCAAGCAGTTCAGCGTAGGAAAGCGCAATACTGCGCTCAGGCTCCAGCGCGGCCAGATCATCGAGAATACACTCGTTCGCCGCACGCCACTGGAACGCCGCCACTTCTTCCAGTGGACTGGTACGCACAGAAGCCCAATCTTCGGGAAGCAGGAATGACCAGGGGCCGGCAAATACAGACAGGCCGGGGTATGTGACAAAACGCTTCGAACGCCAGCCCTCCATGATGCTGCTGATGTTCTCGCGCGGGTCACGGTAGAGATAGATGTACCTGGCGCCAGGAAACACGGCATCAAGAAAAGGTATACGCAAGGCATTCTTGGGCGTCTTCTCAAGGAAACGCACGGGCTTCCGGCTGTCGATATCATACAGCCGGCCATTATGTGTGCGTAAATCACTGAGGAAATCCATGCGCAAGCGCTCCGCTACCTCCGGCCCGGCATCCGCTTTCGTCAAACGGTTTGAATAATTATTGGCCGGGCCGGGGTGCAGCTCAGGTATTGCATCGATCACCCGGTGGCTCTCGCTACCGATGGTCCA
>DRNU01000219.1 GCA_011374975.1 Gammaproteobacteria bacterium
CTGCGGGTAAAGAACACAAAGTGGCTGCCGTCGCCTGTATGCGAAAATTTCTGACAATCCTCAATGTCATGGTTAAAAATGGAGCACATTGGTGTGAAACATCCCTTTCTTAAACACAGTTGCTCTCCCCAAGGGGGAGAGGGAGTTTGTATGGTGAAGTTAGTTGGATACAGTGGAGTATGCTAGGCCGCAAAATCATTCCCTCTCCCCTTTGGGGAGAGGGTTAGGGTGAGGGGTCTCATTCAAAGCACGAAAGATCACCTCCAGCACTTCCTCTGTCTGCCGCAATATCTCATCATTCCAAAATCGCAACACCCGATACCCCTGAGTCTCGAGGAAGGCCGTGCGTTTTTCATCATGCCCCTGTTGTTCAAGATGCTGCCCGCCATCGGCCTCGATCACCAGTCTTTTTTCCAGGCACACGAAATCCACGATATAGGGCGGAATGGGATGCTGGCGCCGGAATTTCGCCCCGCACACCTGCCGGTTGCGCAGTCGTTGCCAGAGGCGTTGCTCGGCATCGCTGCCCCGATTGCGTAAGTGTCTGGCCCGTGGCGTCCCTGCCCGTTGTGGCATGGCGCTCAGGGCAGCTCAACCCGCTCCGGCGCCTGCCAGCCGGCGGCGCGGTGTTCGGCGATGACCGTGGTGTAGATGCCGCCACGGACGTTGAATTTGCCGGTCAGGCGCATGAAGCGGGGCGCGCAGGCGGTCACCAGGTCGTTGAGGATCTGGTTGGTGACGGCCTCGTGAAAGGCGCCTTCCTCGCGGAAGGACCACATGTACATTTTCAATGATTTCAATTCGATACAGGACTTTTCTGCGATGTATTCGAGGTGAAAGTTGGCGAAGTCCGGCTGCCCGGTCTTGGGGCACAGGCAGGTGAATTCCGGGATGTCGATGCGAATGGTGTAGTCGCGCTCCGGGTTGGGGTTGGGGAAGGTTTCGAGGTCTTTGGAGGGTTGGCTGGGCATGGTTCTCTCGCTGGGGCTGAAGTAAAAAATCAGCCGCGTACCATACCTGAATTGGCGCCAATTCTCACGGGTTTTGCGTGTTCGGGGCGATGTTCCACGGAACTATTTTGCTGTCAATATTGTGCCGCTGACGTGGCTCCGGTATCGTGCCTGTCATTCTGATTTTTCCACCCCTGAGCCAGAGAAGAGCCCCCCAAAAAATGCGCCTGAGTAAGATCAAGATCGCCGGTTTCAAATCCTTTGTGGACCCCACCAGCATTCCCATGCCGTCCAACCTCATCGGGGTGGTGGGTCCCAATGGCTGCGGCAAATCCAATGTCATCGACGCGGTGCGCTGGGTGATGGGTGAGTCCTCCGCCAAGCACCTGCGCGGCGATTCCATGGCCGACGTGATCTTCAATGGTTCCACGGCGCGCAAGCCGGTGGGGCAGGCGACGGTTGAATTGATCTTTGATAATTCCGATGGAACCATCAAGGGCGAGTACGCCCAGTACAACGAGATCTCCATTCGCCGCACCGTGTCCCGCGACGGCCAGTCCCAGTATTTCCTCAATGGCACCCGCTGCCGGCGCCGCGACATCACCGGCATTTTCCTCGGCACCGGCCTGGGACCGCGCAGCTATTCCATCATCGAGCAGGGCATGATCTCGCGCCTTATCGAGGCCAAGCCGGAGGACCTGCGGGTGTTTCTGGAAGAGGCCGCGGGCATCTCCAAGTACAAGGAACGGCGCAAGGAAACCGAGACGCGCATCCGCCACACGCGGGAAAACATGGAGCGTCTGACCGAC
>DRNU01000220.1 GCA_011374975.1 Gammaproteobacteria bacterium
AATCGTTCTTTCCGCCATGTAACGCAAGATTGGAGTGGTACCAGCGACAGCCGCCCAGGAGGTTCGCGGTTTCTTCGTCCCAGTCCTTCAGGTGGTAAATGGCATTGGAAACGCTGGAGTCCCCGTTGCCGATAAAATAATCGCATTGACCGGCGATTAAAGCATCAAGCAGGACTTCGCGGCCGATTTCTTTTCTCGATGTGTGGGCCAGGAAATGCACGCCATGCTCGTTGTCCGTGCGCGCGCATTCCCTGCTGACGATCCGGTCCCGGTAGCGTTGGCAGAAGTCCCGGTGAATGGTGCTGCTGTCTGTCAGCAGGAAAATGCGCACATCGGGATGCTTGCGCAGGAAAGCGTCAATGTGTGCCGGGTATGCCCGGTTTGTTGCTTCCAGTTCCGGTTGTTCCAGTATTTTATCGCTACCCCGTAAATGCACCGCAAGGCTTGTGTGCCGGGCCAGGTGTTCCTGGTAGAAGTTTTCCGCCAGGTGCATATGTTCGTCGCGTGGATGCAGGTGTTTGCGGAACAAATGACGGTAATGCTTTGCCAGTGATTGTCCGCGCATGGGATGCGATACGGGTAACCAGTCGACCAGGTCGGTTACCAGTGCGGCAAAATCGCCCACCGTTATTGTTTCGGCACGGTTCAGGTAATACAGACCGGCCATTCGTGAATAGGGGCCGTTCCATTTGTTGATGTCATCGCGGGTGAGGTTGTCCCTGTTCCACTTGGGTGGAAAATAGGTTTGGCCGGTCCGGGTGACTTCCGGTAGTCCCGTTGTTGACGGTGGCTCAAAGAAGTATTCATAGGCATTGTCTTTTTCCGAGTCGGAGAACAATGAATTGCCACCCCAGAGTACGAATGGCCTGCGCTGTGTGAGTTCCGCGAGCAATAGATGCCCGAGCACATGGTTGATGTCGGACCAGAAACCGCAGCCCCATGATTTGATGACGTGGTAGCGCACGCCCGGGTTGTCCGTGTTGACCGGCATTTGCTTCTTTTGTGCGATTACATATTCGGCAGAAGCCAGGTTCTTCGCTATTGTGGTATTGCCCGGCCCCATGGCCAGGGCGCGCTGGAAGTACTCTTTCGCCAGGTCTGTTTCCTGTACCTGTATGGCAATGATGCCCAGGAGGTTAAGGGCGTCGGCGTCATCGCCAAAATTTCGTAACAGGTGTCGGCACAGTAAATCGGCCTGCGCAATGTTTTTGCGTTTATATTCCTGTGCGGCCTGCAACATGATTTTGCGCTTGTGATCGGTTTCAATCATGGTGGTGTGCTGTGAAAAGCCGGTCTGTGCGATAGTGCGGGTCCGGGTGTCGGTGTTTACAGGCTGTCAGCGGGTATTCGCAGTGACAGAGCCATTGGGTATGTCGTAAACAGGGCTCAGCGCGGCAGGCCGCGCCGCCTTGCCATGGACCGCCCCAGGTCTTCCAGCTGGCGCTGGCTGAGGATGTGCTGTGCCATGCCCAGCAGTTCACTATTCTCGTACTCGATGTGTTCCTGGTAAGCGTTGCAGAACCGGTCGACGTGGCTGGCGAAGTCCGTGTTTTCAGCCAGGGCCGATGCCTTGCGCATGTCCTGTTGCAATTGCTCCCACAGGCCCACCAGTTCGTTATGCTCCTGTTTCAGCCGGTGAATGATTTCCGCCAGTTTCAGGGACTGGTGCGTCAGCAGCGGGAACAGGTCCTGTTCCTCGTCCTGGTGGTGGTGCACGGCGCTGGTGCTGAAGTAGTTCACCACTTTGCCGATGGCGCTGCGGGCCTCGTCATCGACGCCGTTTTCTTTGATGTGCGGTGGCAGCTTCTGCAGGATGTCGCAGTGCGCGAGCATGCGCTCGTGGCAGGCGCGCAAGATACCAAGCGGGTCATCGAAATCGGGGATTTCCGGTACCAGGGGATCGCTCATGGCTTACTTGCTGCCTGTGCCGGAGCCGACGGGCCCAAGTGCTGCGTTGACTTCCTCCATGTCTTCAGCAGAGAGGATGCCGGCGGCTTTTTTAAGCCGCAGCTGGTCGACGACATAGAGGTACCGCGCCCGGGCGTAGTTCAGCCGGGCCAGGAATTTTTCGCGCTGGGCGTTGAGTACGTCGACGATGGTGCGGGTGCCGACTTCGAAACCGGCTTCCTCGGCTTCCACCGCGACCTTGGTGGACTCCAGTGATTCGCTCAATGCTTTTACCTGGGCAATATCGGTTACGACGCCGCGGTACGCGTTGCGGGTCTCGAACTCGGCAGAGCGCACTTCCTGTTGCAGGCGGTCGGTGGCTTCCTGGAAACGGCTGCGCGCCTGCCGGGTGCGCGAGCTGATCAGTCCGCCCTGGTAGAGAGGTATGTTCAGTTCCACGCCGACTTCGCTGTCCTGGCGCTTGAGCGGTGCAATGCCGCCGAAGGTAAGGTCGATATAACTGGCGCTGGCATTGAGGTCGAGCGTCGGCAGGTGGCCGCTGCGCTGGCGAAGGATTTCCTGTTGCGCGGTTTCCGTCTGCGCCTGCGCGGCAAGTATTTTCAGGTTCTGTTTGCCGGCCTGTTCGACCCAGGATTCGGGTGAGGCAGGATCCGGGTGTTCCAGTTCCAGGTCGGGTTTCAGCGGTGCCAGCACGTCATAGTAGGTGCCGGCAATTTCACGCAGCGCATCCTTGGCCTGCACCAGTTCGCTCTCGGCCTTGATTTCCAGGCTGACGGACAGGTCGTAGCGGGCCTGCGCTGCCTTGACGTCGGTAATGGCAATCAGCCCCACGTCGAAGCGCTGGGTGGCCTGTTCCAGCTGGCGGCCAATGGCGCTTTTTTCAGCCTTGGCGAACTCCACGTTGTCCTGTGCATCCAGCACGTTGAAGTAGCGCTCCGCCACCTGCACCATCAGTTCCTGCTGCGCTGCGGCGAATTCCGCCTCGGCGCGTGCAATTTCGCTGTCGGACTGTTTCAGCTGAATCCAGCGGTCGTAGTGGAATAATGGCTGGCGCAGGTCGAGGCTGGCGATCTTGTCCGTGCTGTATTCTGCGGGTGCGGACGGGTCTCTTTCCTTGAAGCGCTTGCGCGTTATCGTGCCGCTGGCGCCCAGTGTCGGCAGCAGGCCGGCGATAGCCTGCGGGCGCTGTTCGCGAACCGCCTGCAGGTTCGAGGCGGCAGCGGCGAGCTGCGGGTTACTGATCAGGGCCTGTTGATACACGGTGAGCAGGTCGGCAGCCTGCGTCATGCTGCTGATCAGGAGCAGTGCCGTTGCATACAGTGGGGCAGTGAAATTGTGCATGGGCTATTGGACCGCAGATTCAGGGAAGGTTCGCTCAGTCTGTCGTGCCGGCGCAGGCCGGTATCCGGTGTGTTGAATCGCCTGGATTCCGGCCTGCGCCGGACTGACGGACAATGAACTGTTCAGACCTCTCTAGAAACTGAATACCTCGGGTTCGGGCGCATTGAGTAGTGCGGGAATGGATGTCTCGAACAGACTTTCCTGGTTCCATTCCTTGTCACCGATGCGGGTGATCAGCAGCGCCTGCATAATGGGCGGCTTGCCGACGATAACGAACAGTCGACCGCCGGGGTTGAGCAGCTGGTGGAATCCCTGGTGCAATACCGGCAATGAACCGGTGACGGCGATGGCGTCGAAGCCGCTGTCGGCTTCCCAGCCGCCGGCTGCATCGCCGGTGGCAAGGGTGGCGTTGAGGATGCCGTGCTGTTCCAGCCTGGCCTGTGCCTGTTCGGTGAAATCGTCATACAGGTCCACACTGTGTACGCTGTCGCCCAGTTGCGCCAGGCAGGCGGTCAGGTAGCCGCTGCCGGTACCGATTTCCAGGATCCGGTCGCCGACCTCGATCTGCAGGGCCTGCAGCAGCTTGCCTTCCAGTTTGGGGGGCATCATGACCTGGTCATGGGCCAGCGGGATGCTGATATCGCTGAACGCCAGTGCCCGGTAGGCATCTGCGACGAAGTCCTCGCGCGGAATGGCGGCGAGAGCGGCCAATACCCGGTCATCCAGCACGTCCCAGGGACGAATCTGCTGTTCGATCATGTTGAAACGGGCCTGTTCCAGATTCAATGCGTTCATTGTGGTTTTCCCGATACTGATTTATGCAAAGGGTACGGTCTTTGGCGGGGGCAGGCAAGCACGCTTGCAATACTCCGGGGGTTTAGCTACCGTCATTCTGTAGCTGGGGGTGCTCCTTTGCAGAGGGGCTGAGAAACACCCTTTGAACCTGATCCGGTTAATACCTGCGCAGGGAAGCTGAAGTCTGCATCCAGCCTTTCCCTGCCCGCGCCCTGAAGAGGGGGAAAGGACTTATGAGCGCCATTCCTGAAGAATTCGTCCAGAAAACTACCGAACTGTCCGCCGATGTGACGCAGCCGTTTCCCGGCTCGCGCAAGATCTACGTCGAGGGCTCGCGCCCCGACCTGCGCGTCGGCATGCGCGAAATCAGCCAGTCCGATACCGCTGACAGCCTGGGTGCGGAGAGCAACCCGCCAATCACCGTTTATGACACTTCCGGCCCCTATACCGATCCGGACGTCAGCATCAGCCTGATGAAAGGGCTGCCGGACGTGCGCAGTGCCTGGATCGATGAGCGTGAAGATACCGAGTGGCTGGACGCACCCAGTTCCGAGTTCGGCCGCAAGCGTGCCGCCGACCCGCAACTGGCCGCGCTGCGCTTCGAGCATATCCGCAAACCGCGCCGCGCCACGGCCGGCGCCAATGTTTCGCAGATGCACTATGCCCGCAAGGGCATCATCACGCCGGAAATGGAATACGTCGCGATCCGCGAGAATCTCAAACTGGAAGCCCTGCAGGGCAGCCCGCTGCTGCGCCAGCACGCCGGCCAGAGTTTCGGCGCCAGCCTCCCGGAACGGGTGACGCCGGAATTCGTGCGCGACGAGATTGCGCGCGGCCGCGCTATCATCCCGGCCAACATCAACCACCCGGAACTGGAACCGATGATTATCGGCCGTAATTTCCTGGTCAAGGTGAATACCAATATCGGCAACTCGGCGGTCAGTTCTTCCATCGCCGAGGAAGTGGAAAAAATGGTCTGGTCCACGCGCTGGGGCGGCGATACCGTGATGGATCTGTCCACCGGCAAGAACATCCACGAGACCCGCGAATGGATCCTGCGTAACTCGCCGGTACCGGTCGGTACCGTGCCGATCTACCAGGCGCTGGAAAAGGTCGACGGCAAGTCCGAGGAGCTGACCTGGGAACTGTTCCGCGACACCCTCATCGAACAGGCCGAGCAGGGCGTGGATTACTTTACTATCCATGCCGGCGTGCGCCTGCAGTACGTGCCGCTGACTGCCGACCGCCTCACCGGCATCGTGTCGCGCGGCGGTTCGATCATGGCCAAATGGTGTCTCGCGCACCATGAAGAGAGTTTCCTGTACACGCATTTCGAAGACATCTGCGAAATCATGAAAGCCTACGACGTGGCCTTCTCGCTGGGCGACGGCCTGCGCCCGGGCTCACTGGCGGACGCCAACGACGCCGCCCAGTTCGGTGAACTGGAAACCCTCGGCGAGTTGACCCGCATCGCCTGGGAACACGATGTGCAGGTGATGATCGAAGGCCCCGGCCACGTGCCCATGCAGCTCATCAAGGAGAACATGGACAAGGAACTGCGCGATTGTTACGAGGCGCCGTTCTACACCCTCGGTCCGCTGACCACTGATATTGCGCCGGCCTACGACCACATTACCTCGGCCATCGGCGCCGCACAGATCGGCTGGTACGGTACCGCCATGCTGTGCTACGTCACACCCAAGGAACACCTCGGTCTGCCCAACAAGGCCGACGTGCGTGAAGGTATCATCACCTACAAGATCGCCGCGCACGCCGCCGACCTCGCCAAGGGTCACCCGGGCGCACAGGTGCGCGACAACGCCATGTCCAAGGCGCGCTTCGAGTTCCGCTGGGAAGACCAGTTCAACCTCGGCCTGGATCCGGAAAAGGCGCGCGAGTTCCACGACGAAACCCTGCCCAGGGATTCCGCCAAGGTGGCGCACTTCTGCTCCATGTGCGGCCCGCATTTCTGCTCCATGAAAATCACCCAGGACGTGCGTGAATACGCCCGCGAGCACGGTATGTCCGCGGACGAGGCTCTGAGCAAGGGCATGCAGGAGAAATCAGTGGAGTTCGTAAAAGGCGGCGCCGAAATCTACCGCCCCACCTGAAATTATTCCTGTGGCTGCAGGAGTATCACCACCCGGTTATTGCCGGCCGCAACCCGGTTCCAGTCCTGCGCGCTGGTTGCGGCTGACTTCTCCGGGTATTCAATCAGCGGGTCGTTGCGCGAAGCGGCGGTCACTTCCATGCGCAACCTGTCGTTGTCCAGCAGCGGTGTGCTGCTGATGAAGTTGGCGAAGCGTAGCGACTGGTGCGCGGCGGCGGAATCGGTGGGCTGTACCGGGTTGCCGATGAAGTCGCACTTGTCGACGGTCAGGTCCGGTGGTGGCAGGCGAAAACCGCTTTGCTGGTCGCCGAGCAGGCAGAATTCCCCGACATGGGTTTCGAGAATGATGTTGCCGCGGTAACCGGCCGCGGATAACCGTTCCAGCAACTGTTCGACAGTATCCGCACGTTGCCCGTCCAGGGCGATCTCATTATAGGGGTAGTTCAGTTCCTGGTTGATTGCCCAGCCGGTGGTTTGCCAGGCCCGGTTGAGCAGGGCCACGGTTTCGGCCTGCTGTGCCTGTAGTGTTGCGAGGGTTCCCGGGGTCTGCGGGTCTGCTGCCATTGCCGCGTTATTACCGGTATCGGCTGGTACCGGCGGTGTGTCGTCTTTGTTGTGCAGCGAAACATTCCATGCCAGCGAGACAAACAGCAGCCCGGTAAGCAGTATCACGGGCAGGATGGAAGGCGACGGGGCCGGTGGCGGTGGCGTCAGTTGTTCGAGTTTCTCGTCCAGCTC
>DRNU01000221.1 GCA_011374975.1 Gammaproteobacteria bacterium
CACCTGCCGCGCCTTTGCCGACAGCCTGCCCGGCGCCGGGAGAGACACGCCATGAGAGGCTGGCTGTTCCTGCTTCTGTTGTCACCCTTGCTGGTTAGCGCCGGCACGCCGGACCTGCGTGAAGTCGACCTGCACCAGGCCTATGGCGTCACGCAGCGCTGGGACAATGTGGAACAGTCACCGGCCTGGATGTCGGGTATCTCACCGCAGAAACGCCTGGGCGAAAAACTGCACACGATACACCTGGAGCCGGGCCAGTGGACCGAGGTGCAACTGTCCGCGAATGCACTGTTGCGACTTCATCCCGTGGCTGCCGATGCAGGAAAAACCCCCTTGCTGTTTGAAGTCTCATCCGGCACCGGCCTCTATGTTCGGCAACAGCCGCAAAGCCTGCCCGACGGAGGGCTGCTGCTGGACGCACGCCACACCACCGCGTACCGGGTGCGTATCAGCCTGGATGCCGGTGCAGAACGGGATTTCGCCTTTGCCCTGTTCAGCTCGCGCCTGGTCGAACTCCCGGTCATCGAACCCTACCGTTACCGGGAAGCTATCGGCACTGAAAAAGAACATGTCCGCTATGCCGGTGATATCGGTGCACAGTTATTCAATCGGGTCAGCGGCGGCGAAAGCCTCGTAATACCGGTCGAGGGGCCGGCGCGTTACCAGTTGCAACAGCGTCTGTTGCTGGCTGATAAAGCCCCCGGCCCGCGCAACTACCAGCTGCACTATCAACTGGACGATGGCACCATGCAGGTCGTGGACGCCGCTGTTTCCGCTGCGCGCCGCAGACAACTGCTGCTCAACGGTGAACCGGTATCCGCGAGCAACCTGCGCAACGACTACATCGACATACCGCAAGGAGCGCACCGGCTGCGCCTGCAGTTCAGTGAAGATGTCCTGTTACGTATCCTGAAATCCATACCGGACGATTACCTGCTGCCCGACCTCAATGCACCCGTACACCGCTACCGGGTACCTCCGGCATCTGACCCCTGGTCGCTGACGCCGCAGCAGGTGCAGGCGGCGCTGCAACCCGCAAGCCCGCTGCAGACCGTACAGCAGACAATCCTGCGCATCATCGCCGATAACCGGCGTCAGGGCGGTGGCCTGGTCGGCCCCATGACACTGATGGACATCGCCCGCAGCCAGCCGGACATGCCCACACTGCGGACCGAGGCACAGGTGCTGTTGAACCGTCACAGTTACTACGATGACCTGTTGCCGGCCACCGCGCACGGAGAAAGCCGGGTGTCACGTTTTGCAGTGCGGCGTCTGCATGGACCACAGGACGGTACTGACCTTTACCTGATGAATGCTGCCGAGCGTGGCAGACTCGCACAGCGCCTGGACAAGGCATGGTTCACGGACATAATCGGACAGGATGAAATAACGTTCCACCTGCCGCAACGCCCGGCCGACAGCCTGCTGCGTGTCGTTATTCTCGGTGACGAACCGGCAGCAAGCCTGCAACTGTTCATGGACGAGCGTCCGCCACTGCAACTGAGGCTCGACAGAAAAACGGCAGCAGACCCCGTCCATTTTGCCGTGAATGCCGCCGGCTCACTCGCTGTACAGGCCGCGACCGCCGACAGCGACGGCAGCTGGCAGCTGCCGGTGCGACAAACCCGTCCGGCGTCGGCGCTGGAACTGCACCTGCCACATGATGTAAAAATCATCCGCATACAACGTAAAGACAAGAGTCAACAACCCCTGTCGCTGGCTATGCAGTACCGGGCAGCCCGGCCCTATCGCCTGTCTGACACCAGCTATCTACAGTTGCTGGCGACGCTGCGCGAGGAATCCGCGCTGCAGGCGCTGTGGCGGGCCTGCCTGGCCGACCTCGACACTGCGCTGGATCCTGATACACAGATTCCCGATCAACTGCGCATCGATCAGCCGCTGTCGAAAGATGCCCGCAGCGCCGCGCGTGCCGTAGTCAACCACTGGGTACCGCTGTTACGCCGGCTGCGTGCACGCCAGGAAAGTTACCGGGCCGGCATCGATCCCGACTGGCGCCCTGCGCAACGCACCCTCACCAGCAACGAGCTGAATACGCTGCTGGCCGCGGCAAAACGCGCCGAGCACGCGGGTCACTGGCTGCCGGCCCTGGAATACTGGCGCCGCCTGTCAGAAAGCAGGCAAGCGCAGCACCGTCAGGCGGCACTGTCCGGCATGCTGCGGGCACTGCTGAAGCTGGGCGAGTACCCGCTCGCCGAACGCCTGTTGCGCGGCAGTTACCTGAACGACACCCCCGCAAACCTGCAGATGCAGCGCTTCGAACAGGCCCGCACGCTGTACCGGCAGCAGAACAACAGCATCGCACTGGAAGGCCTGCTGGCAACGGCACTGTCCCGCTCACCGGACCCGCAACTGTTATCCGAACTGGCGGTGCAGCTTGTCGATGCCGGCCGTGTGCAGGATGCCCTGACCGTCGGGATGCTACTGCCGGCCGGTCACAGGCCGGACACCAGGCTGCTCGCCGGCGCTGTGCAACAGCAGGCGTGGCCCGCGCTCGAACACCTGTTGGGCAATATCGATAATGCCACTGAACGGTCTCTGTGGAAGGGTTACCGCGCCTGGATGCTGGATGACCTGGAGGCTGCACGGCAACACTGGCAGGCCGCAGGCAGTGTGGGGCTCACCTTGATCGAAAAAAGCCACCAGGGGCAACAGATACTGGACGCACTGCTGCACGCGGATACGGCACAACAAGCGACCACCAGCCGACAGCTTGCCGGCTGGCTGCAACAACTGCCCGGCCCCAGGAACTGGCAACCGGCAACACGCCTGGCGCGCAGCAAGGCCGGTATGGCCTGGTTATACTCTCCCGCTCTTGACCTCGGCTTCAACACCCTGCGCACCCGACCCGGGCAACCTGTGCAACTGCGCATTACCGGCCCGGTACGCCTGCGCTTCGATATCCAGCCCCTGCACGAACACGACCGGGATCTGCCGCTGGATGGCTGGCTGCAGATACAGGACGGTCCCCGGACATGGATCAGCCCGTTCACCGGCAACCGCGCCTCGACAGGCCTGCTCTGGCCAGGCGGGGAACTGCGCCCCGGACGCATTGAAAAACGCGAACTGGTACTGCCGGCCGGCATGCATCAACTGGAAATCCAGGGTATCGAACATGAATTTTTACTGCGCCTTTACCTGGAAGCCCCCCTGCTTAACGCCGGACTGTCGAGCCCGGAAGCCCTCCAGCCCGGACCCGCAGCGGACTGGCGGGCACTGGCCCGTGGCATCACCTGCAGCGACATCTACAAGAACGACTTCGTGGACTGCCGCACCGGGAAAGACACACTGCCGGTTGGCGAACCGCAGCACCGGCACACAGTAACTCCCGGGGCGGCAACGACCCCGCGACCAGACCCGGTGATCAGCCGCTGGCAGCGCACCCGACCTGCTCCCCTGCAACCCCTGACGCGGATGCAGCAGGACAATGACCACCCGGCGGGCCGGCCGATCCCCTACCGGAACATGGTGACACTGCTCTGGCAGCTGGAGAAAAACGACGCTGATGCGAACACTGTCATTGCGCAGATGGAGGAGCAGGCAAAGGCCGTACAGGAACAGCCAACGGCATCCTTCCTGCGTCCGCTGCTAAAACGGGCCACACGCGGCGCCGACTGGCAGGTGATCGACTATGTCCCCGAGAGCGCCGGCGTGCGCTACGTGGAACGGCCCGTCAATGCACCGCAATCGCCGGCGTTGCGCGCACGCGCCGCACTGCTCGACAGCGCCTGCAGCGGCAGCCGCCTGCTGAGCGGGCATGATGAACTCGTCTATACCCTCTATAACCTGAAACCGGCGGCGCTGCGCGTGGAACTGATCCCCTGCAACCTGCCCTACCAGGCCCGGTCACCGATTCAGGTGCAGGTCACGAACAACGGCACGCGGGAAACCCCGCTGTCCCTGTCTGCGGCAAGCGGTGCCCGCTCACTGAAAATCCGCACCGGTCGCGGTGAACAGATTATCCGCCTGCGTATGCTCGACCCCGCTGTCAACCAGTTCCTGGGCGTACGCATCCATGATCCATCGGTTCCCCGCCAGGACAGCGAGGAGCACGTCTATCACCTGGCAACGCATGACGAGCCCCTGCGTTTCGACATCGAGGGCCCCGCCTGGGTGCGCGTGGATGAATTGCACGATGACATGTCCTTCAGCCGTTATATGAGCATCGATGCGGGTTGGCAGTCCGTGCTGCTGAGGCCCGAAAAAGGCCGCGACGAGGCGTTGTACCGCCTGTACCGGCGTAGCGCAGGAACACCGCCACCGGCATCCCGGCTGTCACAGGCCAACGACACGGCAACACCTGTTCCGCCGGCGTTCAGGACAGGCCTGCCTGCCCGCACGCCATCACCGCTGAATGATGACTATGCCCTGGGTGGCCAGGAAGACGGCACACCGAGCATCGGCCTGCGCCTGGTCAGCCGCACCCGGGTGGACGATGAGGAAGAAAGCCGGCGCTCACGCTTCCGCGAGGACTTTGCCGAACTGCGTGGCGAGTACCGCTATTTCGATGCCGACAACAGGCGCTACTGGCGCAGCGAAATCCTGGGACGCCTGCGTGAAGACGGCAACCCCGTCGCCGGCTTCGGCCAGCATCTGTATAACTGGCCCATGCCGCGCTGGCCCCGCCTGCAGACCAGCGCCCATGTGACGGGCTTTGTGCAAAGCCCGGGCGACGAACTGCCGGGCCGGGATGGCGGGACTGAATGGACAGTCAATGCCAACCTGCGCACGCTGCAACATATCCCGCTCGGCCCGCGCACTTACCATGAACCGGCAGTGACACTGTTCGGGCGCGCCATGAGCATGAGCCGTAATGACCGTTATGCCGGCTCATCACTGGATCGCGATGTGTTCAGCCGCTACAAGGCGCAACACAAACGCGGGGTGCGCCTGTCTGAATACCTGCTGCACAAGCCCTGGATCGACACGGAATGGTACGGTCAGCTGTCAGTGACCAGCAACGAAGACTTCAATATCGCCAGCCCCGACAACCTGGAGACGCGTTTCGGGTGGCGGCAGCTGGTGGGGGAGCTGGATGTCGATGCCGGCTACCGGCTGCGCCATTACCTGTCGGACAGTGATCGCGACAATAACAGTACCCGCAACGACCTGCGCCTGAAACTGAGCTGGATGCGCCGGGACATACTGCAGCGCCGCGGTGAAGTGCGCCTGTTCATGAATTATGACATCGACAACAGCGAAAGCTCCGCCTTCCTCGGCCTGTTCCTGCACGGTGGCAACGGCCGCGGGCTACGCGACTTCCGTAACGGTGAAGTACGTTTTCCCGCTATCCGCCAACGTAATGCGCCGCACAGCGCCAACCGCGTGTCGCAACCATGAAGACGCTTGCCGAAACACTGTCTATCGGTCTGAGCCCGCTGCTCAAACGCCTGGAGCGGCACAAGCTGGAAGCACTGGAAACCGGTTTTCAGCGCTGGTGGTCGAACAGTGATCTCAGCAAACCCGGTGAAGATGATGCCGAACAGCTGGAAGCGCTGGTCCTGTTCCTGCTCTACGAGGTCGAGGAAACGCTTGAGGCCATCTACTACCTGCGCGGCCAGCGGGTGGAGTTTGACAGCCGCTACGCGCATGCCGTCACCGACCGGGAGCGCCACCTGCACGTGCTGGACTTTGCCCGCACACTGGGTGCAGACGCAGCGACGCTGAAAGGCGACCGTGCCGCTCTGTCCCGCTGGTTCGGGCATGATGCCGTCAGCGACCGCTTCCATCGCCGCCACGGCGAAAAAGAACAGCATACCGCTTTTTGCCTGGGGCGCATCGGCGCACTGACGGAACACCTGATCACCACCACAGCCGATAATGCACTGCGTATCCGCCTGTTCCGTTCACTGCGCCTGGATACCCGCATCGAACCCATCCTTGCCTACGACGGCGACTCGCGCGTCCGTATCAAGGCCTTTGCCTGCCTGGCCGCGGCATTGCGCGGCCTGCCTGCCGAAGCCAGGGAGCGCCAGGTCAAATCCGGTGTCCTGCAGTATATTTACCGGGCGGCGCTCGACGAACGCCACGACCTGTGGATCCAGTGTGAGGCCCTGGCGTTGCTGCAACACCTTTCGGCCGAGTCTTTCACCCGCGCCGCCAGACACCGCCTCGAAGCTGGCGGGGCAAGCGACAACCTGTTCGTGCGCCGGCGTGTGGTCATGCTGCTGGGTGACAACCTGCAGAGGATTCCGGAACTGACCGGGCTGTTAAGCCTGGTCAGCGACGACAACAGCGCCTTCGTGCGCCAGGCTCTCGCACGCGTGCTGGTACACGCCCCAAAAGATATCTGCCTGCGGCTGTTCGAAAAACTCGGCCGAAAGGATACGGACAACAAGGTGCGCAGTGCCATGCTGGCGGAACTGCCGGCACTGCTGGAAAGGCCGGAACTGCTGGAGCCGCTGCTGGCAATCACTGTTGCCGTACTGGCCGAAGAGCCTGACAGCTTTGTGTTGCGCACGACCCTGCAGCAACTGGTCGAAGCCCATGCCGGCCTGCCAACCGACAGCGCCGCATACTGGCGTGACGGCCTGCTGCCGGGCCTGGACCACCTGCATCGCACGGCTGATACCATTGCCGTGCGCCGCTGGGCGGCACGCGCGCGGGAACACCTCTGGTGCCAGTCCGAGCAACAACGCCTGGCCCTGAAAAAAGAGCTGGCCGAACTCGGGAACAACATACCACCGGGGCAGTCACGCGCTGTTCCGGCAAAAGTATTGCAGCAGACAGACCCTGAAGATGTCGGCCGGATCCTGTCGCTGGTCGCAGAAGACGATTACACCCTCAGCCTGCAACGCGGCCTGTTTTCCACCCGCCTGCACCGCGGCCTGAAATTCGGCTTCCGCAGCTGGCGCCTGCTGTACGAGTTCCTGAACCCGGCCACCGACAAGCGCCAGGCATTCCGGCACACGATCGGCCGTATCGCCTACGGTGACGTGCGCGCACCGGCGGCCTACATGGCCGAACAGACCGAAACCCGGGTTCCCGGTGAACCGCTGTATATGGAAGAAGAGGACGGCTGGCGCCCTTACCTGCCGCTGGTCGATGAAGTCATCTCCTGCCTGGACGAGACAGTAACCGCAGCCACGGTAAAGTTCTTTACCAGTGAAGGAGTATCGGAACTCACCGCACCGGCGCAGTTCCGGGCGCGCCTGCGCGCCCGCATCGTGTTGACCCGGCGCTTTGCCAGCTATGCGCGCCTGCGCAACTGGCGGGAACAGGACGGTGGTTCACCCGGCGCCTATGTCGCGGCACTGCAGAAGCTCGGATTCACCCTGCGCTACCGGGCCCACGGGACCGATGACGGCTCACCACGCGAGCCCGATCCTGCCGTAACGCGCTTCTTCCCCGCGGTATTGCCCATGTCACTGTCCGAACCCGGCATACTCAGCGAGATACGCGAATATTTCTTCTCCGTGTACGAGAACACCCTGTACGAACTGAGTGTGTTCCTGGTCCTGGTCACCACGTTCTTCTTCGGCCGCCACCTGTACATCAACCGCACGATCCGCAAGGCGCGCGAGCGGCTGCCGCTGGTCATCGGCGGCTGGGGCACACGTGGCAAGTCCGGCACCGAACGTATCAAGGCCGCCCTGTTCAACGCGCTGGGCTACAGCGTGGTGAGCAAGACCACGGGTACCGAGGCCATGTTCCTGCATGGTTACCGCTACGGCGAACTGGGCGAGATGTTCCTGTTCCGCCCCTATGACAAGGCCACCATCTGGGAACAGGCCAACCTGATCAATATTGCAGACCGGCTCGGCACCGACGTATTCCTGTGGGAATGCATGGCGTTGACGCCCTCCTATGTACGGGTGCTGCAACAGGACTGGATGCGCGACGATATTGCCACCATCACCAATACCTACCCGGACCACGAAGACCTGCAAGGCCCGGCGGGCATCAATATCCCCGAGGTCATGACCGAATTCATCCCGGAGAATTCGACGCTGATCACGTCAGAAGAGCACATGCGCCCGGTGCTGCGCGCCGACGCGGCGCGCAAGGGCACACAGATGAAAAGCACCGGGTGGCTCGAGTCAGGGCTGATCACGGATGACATCCTGCAACGTTTCCCCTATGACGAACACCCCAACAATATCGCACTGGTGCTGTCCATGGCGGAAGAACTCGGCATTGAACAGGACTTTGCCCTCAAGGAAATGGCCGACCACGTGGTACCCGATCTCGGTGTGCTGAAAGCCTACCCCCCGGCGCCCATGCGCAGCCGGACTCTGGAGTTCATCAATGGCATGGCCGCCAATGAGCGTCTCGGTTTCATGGGCAACTGGCAACGCATGGGCTTTGACGCCCATGATGCGGCAAAGACACCGGGCAGCTGGATCAGCACGGTCATCAATAACCGCGAGGACCGGGTCCCGCGCTCACGGGTGTTCGCAGACATCCTGGTACAGGATATCCGCGCTGACCGGCACTTCCTGATCGGCAGCAACCTGCATGGTTTCCTCAACTACCTGGAAGAGTCGTGGCGCGCATTCGCCGCACTTTATACGCTGTGGCCGAGCAGTGGTGCGGAAGACAGCCCGGAACCGTCCCGGCGCTTCAGCGACGATGCGCGCAAGATGGGCGTTCCTGTCAGCGAGGACCAGATTGCCGACCGCCTCAGGGCAGTACTGGAAGGTATCGGACTGAAGCCGGAGGCTGTGAATGAGCTGGTATCTGCACCTGAATCACTTGCCCGTATACTTGAGAAATATGATCTCCAGCAATATCTCGCGGCCACCGAAAAACATCTCGGCCAGTGGCAACAGGAGTACGCCCGGTTCAGTGATCTCTGCAAGCGTCTTGATACAGCCGATGCAGCCTCCCGGGCCAGTCTCGACAGCGCCGCCGCCGCATTACTGTGGGAGTGGCTGCAGGCCAGGCTGGTCATCATCGACGATGTGCACGCCAGCGGTAACAGTATCATCGAACGTATCTGCGAGGAGACACCGCCAGGCTTCAACAACCGCATCCTCGGTTGCCAGAATATCAAGGGCCCGGGCCTTGACTTCGTGTATCGCTGGCAAGCCTGGGAAATCTGCCATGAGGCCTGCCGGCAACTGGCTGTTAACGATGAGACGACTGCGGAGCGTGGCCTGGGAATGCTCGCCTCGTTCCAGGAATTCGGACCGATCGGTGAAGAAACCGTGCGGCATACCATTGCCAGCGTCGGGCATTCGGAAATCGCACAGAGTGAACGTTTCCAGAGTCAGCTGCAGCTCATTGAAACATCCATGCAGCAGCAACTCGAGTCTGCCCGCGAACACGCGACCGGTCATAACGCCAGTGGCTGGACACACAAGCTGATCCACGCGATCGAGTCATTCATGGACGCCGGCGATGCGGTAAAACGCCGTAAACGGGCCAACCTGATATACCGGGACCTGGCCAACGAGCGCATCAGCCATGCGCGCGCCGTGGTCGAGCTGAAAAAACTGAACAAACGCCAGAAAGGCGGCTGGCTGCTGAATCGCCTGACCAGCTGGTTAAACCTGTTGCGCCCCGGCACATAACACCCCGCACAGACTGGTATGAACCTTTAGATGGGGGTAGGCTTGCCAGCATGACGAGCCGGTATACCATCCAGATCCACCTGATTCTTGCCTGCCTCTTTACACTGCTGTTTCCCGGCCCCGGCCTGGCCGTTGACGATGTCAAAAATATCCCCGGCTACACCGGTATCTTCAGGGGCGACCTGCCGGAGATTCGAAAACGCAAAGTGCTTCGGGCGCTGGTAACCTATAACCGTACGGATTTCTTCTTTTACCAGGGCGGCACCCGGGGCATCCAGGTTGAATTTCTCAACGAGTATGTAAAATACCTCAACAAGGGTGTCAAACGGGAAGAGAACCGGGTGCACGTCACCTATATCCCGGTGTCTTTCAATGAGCTGATTCCGGCATTGCGCGCCGGCCGTGGTGACATTGCCGCGGATTTCCTCACCATCACCGCCGCCCGGGAAAAACAGGTGTCTTTCATCACCGGCGGCGACTGGAAAATCAGTGAACTGGTCGTGAGCAACAAGGCTGCCGGGAAGCTGGAATCCATCGAGGCCTTGTCCGGGAAACCGGTATATGTACTGAACGGCAGCAGCTATATCGAACACCTCGAGGCGCTGAACCGTGAATTCAGAAAGCAAAAACTTGCACCGGTCAAAATCAGGCCGGTGGACGCCCACCTGCTGTCCGAGGACATTCTGGAAATGGTGAATTCCGGTACGCTCAGGATAACTGTCGTCGATGACTATATTGCCAGACTGTGGAAAAAGGTGCTGCCCGGCATCCGGGTGCACGACGACCTGGCAATTTCCACCGGCAACAGGGTGGGATGGGCGGTGCGCAAGCAAAACCCTGCATTACTTGAAAGCCTCAATAACTTCTCCCGGAAAATCAAAAAAGGCACACTGCTGGGCAACATGCTGTTCAAGCGGTACTACAAGGATACGCGCTGGATAAAAAACCCGACCGGAAAAACAGAGCTGAAAAAACTTTCAGCGCTGACTGCGCTGTTCGAAAAATACGGCAGGAAATACGGTTTCGACAGCTGGGCGCTGATCGCACAGGCGTACCAGGAATCGGGGCTGGACAACAACAGGCGAAGCGCCCGTGGTGCAGTCGGCATTATGCAGATATTACCGTCAACGGCAGCAGACCGGAACGTGAATATAAAAAATGTGCGACAATTGGAAAATAATATCCACGCGGCAACAAAATACCTGGCTTTTCTGCGCGAACGCTATTTCAGCGACCCGGGCATTACGCCGGAGAACCGGCTGGCGTTTACCTGGGCGGCTTATAATGCCGGCCCGGCCAGGATAAACAAAATGCGCGCGCGGGCGAAAAAGATGGGCCTTGACCCGAACGTCTGGTTTTTAAACGTCGAACTCGCTGTCAGTAAATTTGTCGGCCGCGAACCGGTACGTTACGTGGCACACGTTTACAAATATTACGTGGCCTACAAACTGGCTGCCGAGGCAACCGGCAAAAAAACCACCATACTCAGCATGGGAAACTTACAAGAGAGCTCACAATGACTATCAGACTCCTCGGCACACTATCCATTGTTTTTGCAATCCTGCTGCAGTCCGGCTGCGCCACCCTGGATGATGCACAGGCCAGGCGAGGTTCGGGCAAAATGCAGGTTTATGACCTGCCCAGGGAGAAAGTCTGGAACAGCCTGCTGGAGGTGCTGGGGACTACCAGCCTGAACATCGTGTCTGCCGATGAAAGCAAGGGGGAGATACTGGCCAGAAGAAAACTGACGTGGTTCAGTTTTGGCGAGAATGTGGCTATCTATGTGGAAGCGCTGGAGGGTGGCACATCGACCCGGGTTGAAGTGGTCAATGTAAAAAGGGTCGAAACGAACAAAAACTCACTGGACTGGGAAACCCGGATTTTCACCAAACTGGACAGGGCACTCAAGTAAAGAGGCATACAAAAGGGCATGGACATCCGTCCACCCTCACCCCGTGCACTTTGAAATTACAGAAAAATCTACACCCGCATACGTCGGGAAGCCAACATAGACACATGTTCCTCCCCGACGCACCTTCTGACACAAATGACAGTGCTATACTGGAAAGACACGCCAGTGTCATGGCAGACCTGTCAGTCTGCCTGAACCGCCCTGTGTTCAGAGGTGATGCGGATGGAGACAACGACGGCAATCGACCTCCAGTCTCTCGTGGACAGCCACGAACGCCCTTTTGTCGTCATCGACCACGATTTCAGGATTGTCGCCGTCAATACCGCCTACGAACAGACCTATGGCGCGCAGCGGGAGCAGATGGTCGGTCGTCCCTGTTATGAAGTCAGCCACCACAATGACCGTCCCTGTTTCGAACTGGGCGAGGAATGTCCGCACCAGCGCGTCATGGCAAAGGGGGAATGCTCCTCCTGCCTGCACGTCCAC
>DRNU01000222.1 GCA_011374975.1 Gammaproteobacteria bacterium
GGCCTTGCCAACGGCATGTTGCTGCGGCCACTGGGCAACGTGGTCTATTTCATGCCGCCCTATGTGATCACCGAAGCGGAGATCGCACACATGACACGCGTCGCCTGGGAGGGTATTCAGCTGGCGGTCAGCGATTAACATGCGCGTTTCGCGTTTCTACACCGGGCAGACGCTGGCGGAAGACACCCGCATCAGCCTGGACGGGGAAACCGCACACTATATTGCCCGCGTACTGCGGCTCGGACCGGGCGATGCGCTGATCCTGTTCAACGGCGATGGCAACGAATACCACGCCCGGCTCGAAAATGCCGACAAAAAACAGGTACAGGTAACGATCGGGCGCGCCACACAGCCGCAACGTGAATCACCATTGCACATCAGGCTGGGCCAGGGCATCTCGCGCGGCGAGCGCATGGATTTTGTGCTGCAGAAATCTGTGGAACTGGGCGTCAGCGCCATTACACCGTTATGGACTGCCCGCTCGCAGGTACGACTGAGCGGCAAGCGCCTGGATAAACGGCTGAACCACTGGCGTGGCATAGTGCGCTCTGCCAGTGAACAGTCAGGCAGGGTTTTGTTACCCGACCTGGACAACAGCGGCACATTGCCTGACTGGTGCCATGAAGCTGAAGAGGCCTGCCGGCTGGTGCTGGATCCGCAGGCATCGCTCACGCTGGGCGAGTTGTCCCCGGCAGATAAGGTGTGTGTTTTAATCGGCCCGGAAGGCGGGCTGGATGCGGAGGAAATCGCTATCGCCGAAGCAGCGGGGTTTCAGCGGGTGCGCCTGGGCCCCAGAGTGCTGCGCACTGAAACTGCAGCGCTGGCCATACTGGCGGCCTTGCAAACCTTGTGGGGGGATCTGGCCGGTCAGGCCAGCTGAGGCACGACCGGTTACTGGCCCGGGTTATATTTACGTACCGATTTCCAGGCGCTCTCAACGACTTTCTGGATGATTTCCAGGTTGGGGACCAGCGCTTCCTCGTTACCGATACGCACACAGTCCGCCACCACATCCGGCAGATTCTTTTCGCCCAGTATGGAGTCGCCCAGCGCATCGTCATCTGCGTTGAACAGGCGCGGAATACCCGCGGTAACAATGGCAAAGAAAGGCATGTTGCTGCCGGCACACACAGAATTGAGCACCGAGATGCGGGAACCGCGGTCACCCTGTGGCGAGTTGTAGCCGCACAGGTTCTCGACGGAAACCACCGGCAGTGCCTGTTCGCGCCAGCGCAGGCAACCCAGCAGCCAGTCGGGTCCTTCCTTGATCAGGTCCAGCGGCTGGTAGTTGATCACTTCGGCAACGGCGACGTTGGGCACCAGCAGGTTGATCTCTTCCAGGGGCACCCACAGGGTTCGTACAGATTCGACAACAGCATTCATGGTTACCACTCCGTGTATAAGCTAGTTAATGCGCGCAGACTCGGGCAGGCAGCGCGTCGCCAGCGCCTGCGCCAGTTGTTCGGGGGTGCCGGTCAGTTCGACCTTGCAGGCCTGACGAGCTGCATCCGGCAGGCTGGCAATGGCACAGCTTTCGGCATCCTGCGCCCAGACAAAACCACCGTGCTCGACGACCGCCTTGCAGCCCCGGGCCCCGTCCTGGCCAAGGCCGCTGAACATGATGGCGCCGCAACGGGTACCAAAGGTCTCCGCCACGTGCTGCAGCACGGCATTGATATCCGGCCGGTGGGCCGATTCCCAGCCACCTCCGGCACGGCGTGCCACCTGATCGATATTGATCCGGATAGCGTTCTCCGCCGGCACCATCCACACCTGACCTTCATCAAGGGTCTGTTCTTCGCCCAGCACAGCAACCGGCCAGTTACTGCAGCGGTCCAGCTGCTCGGCCAGCAGGTCCTGGTACGCTTCGGAAATATGCTGCGCCAGCAATAGCATCACAGGCATGTCATCGGGCAATGCCCGCAGGAACCGTGCTACGGCGCCCGGCCCGCCCATCGATGCGCCCAGCACCACCAGCCAGGGAGCCCCGGCTGCATCATTGTTCTGACCCTGTATCACCCGCAACTCCGGCCGACCGCGTTGTGCACTGAGCCTGGCGACCGGCAAGGCCCGGTCGGCCAGCACCTGTAACTTGCCTACCAGGCGACGCTGCCACATCGCACTGCTCCCGATTCCGCCCTGGTTCAACAGCACCGGCAGCGGCGACTTCTGCAACACATGCTGCACATGACAGCGGTCCTGTTGCTCGCTCATGCCCACCAGCAGCACATCCGCGCCGTTCCACGACTCGGGCAAAGGCAGCTCAAAGCCGTCATCGAGGACGACTTCCATGCCCTCGTTTTCCAGCAGCGCACGAAATTCCGTGCGCTCATGACTGTCTGCCAGCAACGCAACGCGTACCGCAGCCTGTGGTGCTTCATCCATTAACGCTGGTTTCCTCGAGCAGGGCGTTGATATTCTCCAGAAGTTCCGTCTCCTGGAACGGTTTACCCAGGTAACGGTTCACGCCTATCTTCATCGCGCGCTGACGGTGTTTGTCACCGGTACGCGATGTGATCATGATGATCGGGATATTGCGCAGGCGGGCCTCGTTGCGAACGTGTGTCGCCAGCTCGAAGCCATCCATGCGCGGCATCTCGATATCCAGAAGCATGATGTCGGGGATATGTTCCTGTAGTTTGGCGACCGCGTCAACGCCGTCTTTGGCAGCAATGACGTTCATGTCATTGCGCTCCAGCAGGCGGGTGGTCACTTTACGCACCGTAATGGAATCGTCGACCACCATGACCGTGAGGCCACGGCCGGCTGCCGGCTGCTGCAGCATATCCTGCACCTGCTCCATGATCGGCGCTACACCGCCCCGCAACAGCGCGGCGATATCGAGAATCATGACCACACGGCCATCGCCAAGGATGGTGGCGCCGGACACACCGCGCACGGTACTGATTTGCGAGCCCACGGACTTGACGACAATTTCGCGACTGCCCATCAGGTTTTCGACCTGGAAGGCGACGTTGTGATCACTGACACGCGCCAGCAACAGGGGTACCCGCGACGGGCCACTGTCCAGGTGCGGATGACCGCTGCCCAGCACACTGCCAAGATGGCGCACCTCATACTCGCGGCCGCCGTAGTCGAAGCGCACGTCCGGATCATCGTAATAGCTTTTCAGGTCTTCGCGCCGCATGCGCACAATACCCTCGATGCTGGACAACGGGATAGCATAGGTATCTTCGCCAACCTCGATCAGCAGCGCCTGGTTGAGCGCCAGGGTAAACGGCAAACGTATGGTAAAGGTCGTGCCCTGGCCCGCTTTAGAATCGATATGCAGCGAACCGCCAAGCTGTTTGACCTCACTGTTGACCACGTCCATACCGACACCACGGCCGGATACCTGGGTGACCTTCTCGGCGGTACTAAAACCGGTCTCGAGAATAAATTGCAGTACATCGTTGTCAGTAAGGTCGGCATCCGCCTGCATCAGGCCGCGTTCCACGGCCTTGCGGCGTATCGCCTCCAGCGAAATACCGGCACCGTCATCGGCAATGCGCAACACCACATCGGACGACTCGCGCTCCAGCGTGATTTTGATGGTCCCGGTCTCGGGCTTACCGGCCTTGCGGCGCTGTTCCGGCGACTCAATACCGTGCGAAATGGCATTGCGCAGCATGTGCTCGATAGGCGCCACGATCCGGTCGACCACAGTACGGTCCATTTCACCTTCGGCACCGGACAGTTCCAGCTCCACTTTTTTGCCCAGTTCCTGGGCGGTCTGGCGGATGATACGACGCATGCGCGCTGAAAGCCCCAGGAACGGCACCATACGGGTGCGCATCAGGCCTTCCTGCAGTTCGGTGTTCACCCTCGACTGCTGCAGCAACAGGGTCTCGGATTCACGCGTGATATTTTCCAGCATGCCCTGGATACTGCCAAGGTCGCTGACGCTTTCCACCAGCGAACGCGACAGCTGCTGCATGTGTGAGTAACGATCCATTTCCAGCGGATCAAATTCGGCATCGACCCCTTCGCCTTCCCTTTCGTAGCGGAACAGCACCTGGGCCTCGGTCTCTATATCCATCTTGCGCAATTGCTCGCGCACGCGGGTAACCGTCTGTTCCATTTCAACCAGGTTGAAACGGTAGGCACCGATCTGCTGTTCCAGGCGCGAGCGGTAGATACTGACCTCACCGGCATAGTTAACCATGTTGTCCAGCAGGGCGGCTTTGACGCGCACCAGCTCCTGGCCGGCGCGGGAGTGGCCACGACGCTCTTCCAGTTCATTTTCCAGCTGCTCGGTAGCAGCCTTCTTGCCGCTTTTCGACGCTTTTGCCCCGGCTTTGCCCGCAGCGGGAACGGCAACCGGCTTGCCTTCGCTCAGCAACTCGAGATTCTTCAGGATTGTTTCAGCCTGCTGCAGGGGCTGGCGTTTGTGCACCAGGTCGGCCATGCCTGTCAGGCTGTCATGGGCCTGCTCCAGCACAGCGAACAGGGCCTCATCAGGGCTGATTTCAGCCTGGGAAACCCTGGCCATCAGCGCTTCGACAGCGTGTGCCAGATCACCGATTTCGGTAATATCCGCCATGCGCGCACCACCCTTCAGGGTATGCAGCTCACGTTGCAGCCCGGTCATCAGGTCAGCATCGGCAGGCGCACGCTTCCAGGCCCGCAAGGTCTGCTGGCTGTTCTCCAGGATATCGCCTGCCTCTTCCAGAAATACTTCCAGCAGTTCCGGGTCTATCTCGGCATACGGGTCGTCCGCGGCAGCTACTTCTTCGGCTTCGGCCACCACGTCGTCTTCAGTTCCGCTCCCGGCAGTAACATCTTCCTCTGCCGGTTCTTCAGCCGGTGACTGTGTCCTGAGTTCTTCCAGTCTCCGGATCAGGGCTTCCGCACTTTCCGCAGGCTGGTGGTGGCGCACCTGGTCGAGCATGCCGACGAGGCCGTCCTGTGCATGCTGCACGCCATCCAGCGCATCCGGGCCGGCGCCGGCCAGGCCGTCCGCAATCGCGATAATCAGGGATTCGGCGGCATGGGCGAGATCGCCAATCGGGGCAATATCCGCCATGCGCGCACCACCCTTGACGGTATGCAGGGCACGCTGCAACTCGGCCAGCGCCTCCCTGTCATCAGGGTCTTCTCGCCAGCGGTGCAGCGCTGCATCGCAGGTTTCCAGGTTGTCGGCGCTTTCCTCGAGGAAAATCTCCAGCAGTTCTTCGTCGCATTCTGCGTAGGGATCTTCGTCCGCTGCCGCTTCGGTTTCCAGCGGCTCGCTGTCGACAGGCATATCGTCAGCAACAGCACCGGCTTCCTCTTCCTGCTCATCCATTTCAGACAGTGTTTCATCACCGCAGGGCTCAGGCACCGATGCGTACAGCGCCTCGGCCTGTTGCAGTATGTGTGCATAACGTTCGGGTTCGGTAATGCTGTTCGGCAGGCCGGAAAGCATTTCATCGATGATGCCGGCACTTTCCAGCAACACGTCACAGCCTTCGTCAGACAGCGGTTGCCGGGCGCCCATCTGCGCCTTGATCCAGCGCTCCAGCTTGCCGGCCAGGTCGGCGATTTCATTCGCCTCCGCCATGTGCGCGCTGCCATGCAGGGTGTGCAGGGCGCGTGCCAGCGACTCATCAGCCATTGAATTACCGGATGCAACCTGGTTCAGGAATTTACGGATATCTTCCAGGTGGCCGCGGGTTTCGCTGTTGAAAATCTCATACAGCATGGGATCCATGACACCGTTGTAGACCACATCTTCCACATCCTGTGCCGGCTCCTCCTCCGCAGCCCCGGATTCAGGTTCCGGCACTGCAGTTTCCGCCTCGACAGTATCAACCGGCGCGAAGATTTCTTCTGCAACAGTTTCTTCCGCAACCGCTTCATGCCCAGGCTCTGCCACTTCAGTTTCGGCTGCAACAGGTTCCTCGACATCCCCGGCCGTGGAAGCCTGCGCTTCCGGCATGGGTTCACCCTTGCAAAGCGCGTCCGCGCAGCGCATCAGGTAAGTAACGGGGCGCTGCACCGGCGTACCATCCTTGATCTGCTGCACCAGCCCGGGAAGGGTGTCTACAGCGGATTTCAGCAAATCGGTCAGCTCCGGGGTGACCGGCAAGGTGCCGTCGATAACCCGGTTGAGCAGGTTCTCACAGGACCAGGCAAATTCACCGATACGCAAGGCACCGACCAGACGGCCGCTGCCTTTCAGGGTATGCCATGAACGACGCATGCTGGCCAGCGCTTCCGCATCATCAGCATTGCCGATCCATGCCGGGAGTTGCTCATTGATACTGGCCATTTCCTCTTCGGCTTCTTCAATGAAGATTTCCAGGATCTCTTCGTCGACATCTTCACCGATGACAGCCAGGCCATCGTCTTCTTCCTCGATGTACGTGTTATCAACAGTGGCCGGGGCCTCCACAGAAGCCTCTTCAGGGGATTCTTCCTCTGCGGCTTCCTCTGCAACTTCTTCCTGAACCGGTTCAGCCTGCAGCGGCTCGGCCCACGCATCCAGTTGTTCAGCTTCATCCAGCTGTTCTGTTTCATGCCCTGCTGAGGGAAACTCGCTGTTTGCAGCCTCGGGCAACGCCGGATCACTGTCGCCAACGAGTTCATCCAGCACGGACAAATCAAGGCCGGGAATCTCGTCACTCTCGACGCTGTCCGTCTCTTCAGCCAGTGCAGCGGATTCCGGCTCACTGATATCTTCCGGTGCAGGCGCATCTTCACCCTGATCATCATGCTGCAGGGGATAGCCCAGCCGGTCGATACTTTCCTCTGCCACCACCATGGCGGAACTGCCATACATACGGCGTTCCTTGCGGCTTTCAAGGTAATATTCAAGACCGCACACGGCATCCGCCAGCGAATCCAGCTCCTGCTGCGGCGGCTGTTTGCGGTTCCGGATCAATTCGTTTTCGATGTACTGCCCGATCGAGTCGACCAGGGCTGCCGGGCGCGTTTCACCCAGCAGCAACAGGCCGCCCTTGACCTGGGCGAACCACTGCGGCACCTCAGCCAGAGCATCGACATCATGGCTCGATTCGATATAGGCAACAATCGCCTCTTTGGCTCGCACCAGGTCAGTGATCGCTTCCTGGATGACGACATCCATGACCTGGCTGAATTCAGAAGCAGCCAGCTGTTCCTCGACCTTGCCGCCGTCACTTGCCACAGCGCGCCCGGAGCCCATACCATCGACCGATGATTCGACGAACAGCAAGGTGCTCGCCACATCCATCAGTGAAGTGTCAGTAGGCGTTTCACCGGCGTCGATGCAGGACTGCAATTCCTCCGCCCGGGTAATAACGGCTTCACGCACGGCACCCAGGCTCAACATGCCCAGCGTATCGCCCAGTGAACGCAATGATTCGGCAAGCGGCTGCAACTCGCTCAGATCCTGGCAGCCGTTGCGCAGTACGATATCCAGCGTATCCTTGAGCCGTCCCAGCTCCTCTTTCACCGCTATTGCAACAGTCGAGAACAGGTCGGCGTTCTGCCCGGCCATGCTTTCACGTGCCGCAGCCAGCTCTTCCTCACCCGGCAGCAGGTCATGCAGGCGGTAAGTGGACTGGATTTCATTGACACGCGCGCCGGCGCCATGTGCCTGGCCGACATAGAACAGCAGGTTCTTGAACAGCTCCTGCGGCAGGTCCTGCTCCAGGGCATTCTCGCCGTGGTCCACAACCTGTTTTATCTGGCGGTCCATCTGGCCTATAAGACGCTTGACCGCAATACCACTGTCCAGTCCACCGGCCCGTACCGCATCCACCAGCCCGCCGGCCACCCACCACAGGCGGGCAACTTCCTTGCTGGTGCTCAGGCCCTGCAGGCTTGCAAAGACTTCACCCATCGCTTCAAGTGCATCATCGGTATGCTTGCCCTTGAACCAGCCCAGCAGACCCAGCTGGAAACGGTGGCGCAGTTCACGCGCCCGTGCCCGGATATCACCGTCAACAGCCGCCCCCAATACCGAGCCGGGCAGTTCTGCATCCAGGTCCGGCGAAAACATGTGGTTCTCGGACAGCAGGTTTTCACCGCGTACGGCACGCAGGTCATTGAGCACAGGCAACAGGACCAGCGGAATATCCCGGTAGCCGGCAATCAGTCGATCCAGGTAGTCGGGCAACTGGAGGATTGAGCGCATCAGGACATCACAGGCATCATCGTGACGGGTAACGGTCTGTGCTGCCATGGCTCTGGCAACCTGTTCCATTTCCTCCGCCAGCAACGATGCACCGTACAGCTCAACCATGCGCAGCGTACCGTACACCTGGTGCAGGTGTGCCGCGAGGAAGCCGAGTTGCGCCTCATCCTGTGTATTCTCCACATGGGCTTCCAGTGACTGGCGCGCTTCCCTGAGCGTTGCATCCAGTTCATTCTTGACCCATGTCAGAGTACTGAAATCGATTTCCTGGTTCATGTTATATCCTTTCATCCCGCACCGGGTGCGCTTCTCGTGTGCACCGGTACGCAAGCGTATCCCGGTAGCACACTTTCTCCATATTCGGATGCTGCCAGTTCAGAATTTCACCTGGTCCCAGAACCAGTACCCCCCCGGGACACAGAAACTCTGCCAGCTGATTTACGATCTGCAAACGCCGTTCGCGGTCGTAATAGATCAGAAGGTTCTGACAATAGATTAAATCAAGCCCGGCAAAGGGCGCCTTCTCCAGGTCGCGCAGGTTGAGCTGTGAAAAACACACCCGCTTGCGCAAACCTTCTGTTACCCGGAAATGCTGTCCTTCCAGCGTACAGCAATAACGGTCGCGAAACGCCTCCGGTATATCTTTCAGACGACGCTCCAGGTATACCCCTTCGCGCGCCTGGTGCAGGGAAGGCAGACTGATATCGGTTCCGGTTACGCCAAAATAGTACTGCCCGGCACGCGCAGCGCAATAGTCATCCGCCAGCATGGCAAGACTGTACGCCTCTTCGCCCGTTGCACAACCGACACTCCAGGCACGAAAACTCTGACCCCGCCCGAACGCGGCGGGCAGCAGATCTTCCGCAACCAGTCGCATGGACGATTCATGCCGGAAGAAGCAGGTTTCGTGAACCGTAAGCAGGTCCACCAGCAACGACCACTCCTGTGCCTGCAGACAATCACCGGACAGGTAATTGTAGTACTCACGGTAGTCGTGGCAGCCGATCTCACGCATGCGCGAGCGAATCCCGCTTATCAGGAATGATTTCCGCTCAGGCGGAATGAACAAGCCGACGCGGTTTTCCAGCAGGCGAATCCAGTCGCCAAACTGCCGGTCGTCCATGAACGCCGAACTCCCGGCACGGGGCCGGGGTTCAGCGCAGGCTCCTGCCTGTCCACGAGCTTCAACCACTGGCTTGTGCCTGCCTTACTCTGGCAGTTTGAAGCCGGCCACGGTTTTACCCATTTCGTCAGCCAGACTGGCGAGGTTACCGATGGAAGCCGAGGTTTCATTGGTACCGGCAGAGGTCTGCGTGGTGATCTCCTGGATAACGTGCATGGTTTCGGAGATATTGGACGCGGCCTTGGACTGCTGGCGGGCGGAAGCAGAGATGTTCTGGATCAGGTTGGAAAGGTCGTCCGACACTTTCTGGATCTGGTCCAGGGCTTCGCCGGATTCCTCCGCCAGGCGCGCACCGTTCACAACACCGGCGGTACTCTGTTCCATGGAAATAACCGCTTCGTTGGTATCGGTCTGGATGGTCTTCACCAGTGTCTCGATCTGCTTGGTGGCGTTACTTGACCGTTCAGCAAGGCGCTGGACTTCGTCGGCAACCACCGCGAAGCCGCGGCCTGCCTCACCGGCCATGGCTGCCTGGATGGCAGCGTTCAGGGCCAGGATGTTGGTCTGTTCGGCAATGTCGTTGATCAGTTCCACGATATCACCGATTTCCTGCGAGCTTTCACCCAGGCGCTTGATGCGTTTCGATGTTTCCTGGATGGTCTCGCGGATACGGTCCATGCCCTCGATGTTACGCAATACCGTCTCACCGCCCTTCTTGGCGAATTCCACCGATTTGAGCGCCTTGTCAGCCGTCTCTTCGGAGTTCCTCGACACTTCGTCGATGGATACCGCCATCTCGTTGATAGCCGTCGTCGTCGAGGTGATTTCCTCTGCCTGGTGGATACTGGCCTCGGTCAGGTGCTGGGCCGTCTCCTGCGTCTGCCTGGCGGCCGAGGACACCTGGCCGGAGGTCTCGTTGATGGTGGTTACCATGTCGCGCAGGGCGTCAATAGTGTAGTTGACCGAGTCGGCGATGGCACCGGTGAAGTCCTCGGTAACCGTTGCATAGGTGGTCAGGTCACCGTCAGCGAGGTTACCCATCTCGTCCAGCAGACGAAGAATGGCTTCCTGGTTATTGCGGTTCTCGGTCTCCGCGATCTTGCGGCGGTTCTCCTGGTCGCGGTACACCTGCATACCCAGCAGGAACAGGAACAGCAGACCAATGGCACCGAAGACATAGGCCATTGCCGGCTGTATGGCCCGTGCATCGGCAGCCAGCGCATAGCCGTTCTGCAGACGCACGGCCGAATCAAATATGTCATCTGACTGGATTGCAATGCTTCGCGAAGCCTCCTGGACTTCCAGCAGATCGTCAGAAAGGTCCAGCAGTTCCTCAACATAGTCAGCCACGATGGTGAACAGCATGGATGTCTCGAACAACTTGGCCTGGACATCTTCATTCTTGACCATGGCGATCACGTCGTTGCCGCGCACCATGCCGTCCAGCACTGAACCGTATTCCTCGACGTCTTCAGAGAAACGCTCGATCGCCAGCTCCACGTCGACACCGCTCAAGGCATGGTTGACGTTGTTGGCGATACGCTGGCTGAGCATCAGCTGGCGTGCTGCCAGGCTGATCGCCTCGCGACTCGCCTTCCTGCTCATGAGGATATCGACAATCTCTTCGTCGTACGCCTGCAACCTGGGCATCAGCTCGTTGATCTTCTTGCTGGCCTCGGACATGATCGAAATGCCTTCCCTGCCGGCGAGCACGAAGTCGATACTCTTGCTGAACCCCGCCCAGTCCTGTTCCAGCGCGAACAGGTCACCTTCTACGGCTTCCCTGCTCGGCGGCAGACCGGTCGCCGCGTTACCGTTGCGCTCATAAGCGAGCGTTTCGCCAAAGCGGTCCCGGTAATGCGTCAGCTGATCGAACGCGGCTTCAACACCGGATGTCGCCTCAAGTGCCGATTTCGCGATCTGCTGCGACAGCACCTGCTGCTCACTGGTATAACCGATATATTCCTTGTCGTGGCCAGCTTCGATACCCACGTACCAGAACACACCAACCATGGCGCTCAGGGACAGCAGCGAGGCCACTATCAGATACATCGTCCTTTTGTTCGAACCCACTTTGGCGTGGGACTGTTTCTCGTTACTCATGCTTCGTCTCCTGACAAGATCAGCTGATCTTTTCCCCAGTAATTATCAAGCCGGTAAAATACAATCCATTCATCTTAAATTGCGGCCTTCAAAAATTGCGGCGTTTCGGCGAGGTTATGCATGCTGAAAACACCCCAGTGCTCATTTCCAACCCTGAACCCGTGCGTCATGTACTCGTGTATGCGCGCATCATCGCCCGGTAACTCATCACAGCGCTGCTCGTCACGGAAATGCCTCAGGCCCATGACGGCATCCACCACCAGGCCCGAATAGACACCGTTGTGATTTACCACCAGTATGCGGCTGCGGCGATTCATTGCCGCCGGCCTGTCATACAGGTAACCCTGCAAATCCATGATCGGCATCAGGTTGCCGCGCACGTTGGCTATACCGCATACCCATATCTTGGTGCGCGGCACCTTGGAAAGACTCGGTGGCGTCAGTATCTCGGCAACTTCGCCCAGAGGGGCGACCAGGTGCAGGTCGCCCAGCCGAAATCCGATACCCAGCCACTCATCATCGGACTGTTCCTGCTGCGGCAGTCCGTGCGCATGCTTCAGGCATTGCTGTTCCAGTTGCGCCAGCCACTCCAGCGGAGTCTGGCGGGAAGAACCCGACATATCCCTGTGCTCCTCAGGCGGCTTCCAGTACCGCGTTGATCTTTTCCATCAAGGTCTTCTCGACGACAGGCTTGGTCAGGAAGTCTTTTGCGCCCTGGCGCAACCCCCATACCCGGTCCGTCTCCTGGTCCTTGGTCGTCACAATGATGACCGGGATCTCGCCGGTTTCCGGATCCTTGGTCAACTGACGCGTTGCCTGGAAACCGTTCAGCCCCGGCATCACCACATCCATAAGAATCAGATCCGGTTTCAGCTGCCTGGCGAGTTCAATGCCTTCAGTGCCGTTTTCCGCCGTTTCCACCTCGAAGCCGTGTTTTTCCAGCATCCCTTTCAGGACGTGAGCTTCAGTCGGTGAGTCGTCTACGATAAGAATTTGTGCCATTGCTCTTACCCCTTGGTTAAATACTCTGCTTCAGGCGCCTGCCATCACTGGCAGCGCATCCAGGTGTGTTCTCTACGCCTGTACCTGTACGTGTTCCCGGATCGCACCCAGTAATTCGTCTTTAGTGAACGGTTTGGTCAGATACTGGTCTGACCCCACAATACGACCGCGTGCACGATCGAAAAGGCCGTCCTTGCTCGACAGCATGACAACCGGCGTTTGCCTGAACGCCTGGTTGTTCTTGATCAGCGCGCAGGTCTGGTAACCGTCGAGCCGCGGCATCATGATGTCGACAAAAATAATGTCCGGTTTTTCATCAGCGATCTTGGCCAGCGCTTCGAAACCGTCGGTAGCGGTAACCACTTCGCAACCTTCCTTTTTCAGCAAGGTTTCCGCTGTGCGGCGTATTGTTTTGGAATCATCAATGACCATCACCTTCATACCTGCAACTCCTTCGCCGCCCGACGCACCCTCGGTGACTTCGGACTGTGTTTCCATTTCTTCTGTTTCTGCCGGATCTACAATGGTTTGCATATGGCTCTTACCTGACCCACTTGAATTCCTGTTGTTACGCCCGGCGGGCGGTTCACGACCTGTATCGCTCTCCGCAAAGATGTACCAAGCGCCCGATTTGCCAACAAATTTACGTTATACTGGCGGCTACTGGCTTCTATCGTCCGCTGGCCAGTAAACTTTACATTCATGACTTCGTTCACAATTCGGGATATTCCCCCTTTACCGCCAGTCACTTATGAGTAATAAACTGGGTATTCTCATGGATCCGATCAGCAGTATCCGGGTCTACAAGGACAGCAGCTTCGCCATGCTGCTGGCGGCCCAGGCACGCGGCTGGCAACTGTTTTACATGGAGCAGGGCGACCTGTACCTGGGCGACGGGCGCGCTTTCGCGAGCATGCGCCCCCTGCAGGTGCACGACCGGGACAGCGACTGGTTCAGCCTCGGAGAGGCCGTCAACGCCCCGCTGGCCGAACTTGACGTGGTGCTGATGCGCAAAGACCCCCCGGTCGACATGGAATTTCTCTACACCACCCACCTGCTGGAGCGTGCCGAACAGGAAGGCACACTGGTGGTGAATCGTGCTGCGTCACTGCGTAACTGCAACGAAAAGCTGTTTACCGCCTGGTTTCCGGAGTGCTGCGCACCCAGTGTGGTGAGCCGGGACATGGGCCGCCTGCGCGCTTTTTTCGAGCAACACGGGGATATTATTCTCAAACCGCTGGACGCCATGGGCGGCGCTTCCATTTTCCGGGTGCGCGAGGGTGACCCCAATATCAGCGTGATCCTGGAAACACTGACCGATATGGGCCAGCGCACCGCAATGGCGCAGAAATTCATCCCCGAAATCAGCCAGGGCGACAAACGCATCCTGATGATCGACGGCGAACCGGTGCCCTACGCGCTGGCACGCATCCCCGCCAAAGGCGAGACGCGCGGCAACCTGGCTGCCGGCGGGCGTGGCGAGGGTGTTGAACTGAGCGAGCGGGATCGCTGGATCTGCGCACAGACCGGCCCCGAACTGCGCAAACGCGGGCTGCTGTTCGTGGGCCTGGATGTGATCGGCGATTACCTGACCGAAATCAACGTCACCAGCCCGACCTGTATCCGGGAACTGGATTCAATCTACGGGCTGGATATTGCCGGCCGGCTGATGGACAGCATCGCAGCCCGGCTCTCGTCCGGCAACTGATGGCCCGCGCACTGATCCTGCTGCTGGGCCTGCTTGCCGTCAGCGGCTGCGGGCAACCCGAACCGCAAACCTACCGCCAGCAACTGTTCGCCTTCGGCACCCTGATCGATATCACGCTGTATGACGTCGACGCCACGCAGGCACGCGAGGCGATACAGGCCATCGACGCCATGTACCAGCGCCAGCACCGCGACTGGCACGCCTGGCAGAAAGGCCAGCTGACGGCACTGAACCAGGCCATCGCCGACGGGCAATCGATGGCTATCGACCCCGCCCTGATCACGCTGCTGCGCATGGGCCAGCGCTTCGAACGCGATAGCGGCGGCCTGTTCAACCCGGCTATCGGCAAACTGTTGCAGCTGTGGGGCTTCCAGCGGGATGAGGTGCAGGGGCCGCCACCGCCGGCGCAGGCCATCGAAAAACTGCTGGCCGCGGCACCGTCCAGCCTGCAGCTGCATATCGAGGGCACTACGGTCAGCAGCGACAACCCGGCTGTGCAACTGGATTTTGGCGGCTTCGCCAAGGGTTACTCGGTTGGCATGGCCGTCGCTCTGCTGGAGCAGCGCGGCATCGAGAACCTGATCGTCAACGCCGGCGGCGACCTCTGTCTGCGCGGCAGGCACGGTGACCGGCCCTGGCGCATCGGTATCCGCAACCCCGGTGATGACCCGGCCGGGCGTGGCGTGCTGGCCAGTATCGAGCTGGACAAACCGGTCTGCGTCTTCACCTCGGGCGACTACGAACGCTTTTACGTTCACGCGGGGAAACGTTACCACCACATCCTGGACCCGCGCAGCGGCTACCCGGCACGCGGCAGCACCTCGGTCACCGTGCTGGCCGCCGACCCGGCGCTGGCCGATGCCGCCGCCACCGCCCTGTTCGTCGCCGGCCCCGATGGGTGGCAGGCGGTCGCCGAACGCATGGGCATTCATGATGTGCTGCTGATGGATGAGCACGGCGTGGCCCACGTCACGCCCTGGCTGGCCGAGCGCCTGCACTTCGAACAACAGCCGACCGCTATCGAAATCGTTCAGTTAAACCGCTAAAGCGGTATACTTACTGCATAGTTTGCTGAAATCTCTACGATCGCCAATACCGTGACAACATTGACACAACCCCCACCGCTGGAAGCACCGACTACCGACCGCCTGGCGCTGGCGCTGTTTATCGCCGTGGCGTTTCATGCGCTGATTATCCTCGGCGTCGGTTTCGATGCCTTTGACCGCACGCCGCCCGACCCGACCACGCCCACGCTGGATATCACCGTGGTCAACCGCAGCGACACGCCACCGGAAGAATATGACTTCCTGGCCGAATCCAGCCAGGACGGTTCCGGCAACACCGAAGAAAAACTGCCGCCGCAACAGCAGCTCATCGAACAGGCGCCACCGGTCACGCCGGCGGAAAGCAAACCGGTACCGACCCGGCTGCTGAGCAGTGACGACAGCCCGACAAAGACCACGCTGACCAGGGAACAGGAGCCAGAACAGGAATCCGAACAGACCAACGCCAGTGAGCTCATCAACCGAAGCATGGAAATGCTGACCCTCAACCAGCAGATCAACCAGACCCTGCAGGCCTATTCCAAGGCTCCCAAGAGCAAATTTATTTCCTCGCGCACCCGTGAATTCAAGTACGCCAGCTACATGCGCGACTGGGTGGCCAAGGTCGAGCGGGTCGGTGAACTGAACTACCCGGACATGGCGCGCCGTCAGCGCCTGTCCGGCAAACTCATCGTACAGGTCGCCCTGTACCCGGACGGCAGCGTGCGTGAAATCACCATCCGCAAACCCTCCGGACACAAGCTGCTGGATGATGCCGCGGTACGCATCGTCAAGCTGGCCGCGCCATTCGCCCCCTTCCCCGAGGATATCCGCAACGAAACCGATGTGCTGTACATCACCCGCACCTGGGTTTTCACCAGTGGCAATCGTCTGAAAAGCCGTTGATCCCGCCCTCTTGTTTACAGCCACAGGCTGCCTGATACTAGCGGCATGCGTGAGACTCAATACCTGACCAACCACTTCCTGATTGCCATGCCGGGCCTGGAAGACCCCAACTTCTTCCATGCCGTCACCTATATCTGCGAACACAATGACGAGGGTGCGCTGGGCCTGGTCATCAACCGCCCGCTGGACATGCAGCTCGGCGAAATCCTGCAACACGTACAGGTGGAAGACATACAGCCCGAGGCCCGGCAGATCCCGGTCTACCTCGGCGGCCCGGTACAGCAGGACCGCGGCTTCGTACTGCACGACCCACTGGGGGACTGGGAAGCCACACTCAGGGTTACCGACCGCATCGGCATCACTTCATCACTGGACATACTCGCCGCCATCGCCAGAAACGAGGGCCCGGAGCGCACCCTCATCGCGCTCGGCTACGCCGGCTGGGGCGCCGGTCAGCTGGAACAGGAAATGGCGGAAAACGCCTGGCTGAACGGCCCGGCCAATCCCGACATCCTGTTTGACACGCCCGACGAGGAGCGCTGGAAAACGGCCGCAGCCTCACTGGGCGTGGACCTGGACCTGCTGTCGGGAGAAACCGGCCACGCCTGATGGCAACAGCGCACAGCCAGACCCTGCTCGGCTTCGATTACGGGCGCAAGCGCATCGGTGTGGCAGTCGGGCAGCAGGTCACGCAATCCGCCAGCCCCCTGGCCACGGTTCGGGCGCGCGACGGCAAACCGGACTGGCCCGCCATCACGCGCCTGCTGGAGGAATGGAAACCGGACGCATTGGTGGTCGGAATCCCGTATCATATGGACGGCAGCGAACAGGACATGACCCGCGCCGCACAGCGTTTCTGCCGGCAGCTGGAGGGTCGCTACCATTTGCCGGTCTACCAGGCGGAGGAACGACTGAGTTCCTGGGTGGTAGAACATGACCCGGCGCAACACGCCCGGTCCGGACAGGCCATAGATCCCCTGTCCGCACAGGTCATTCTTCAGGACTGGTTGCAACAAAAAGAACCGCGACAGTGAGCCAACAGCACGATATCAACGCGCTCATCGAACAGATGGCCGCCAAACTGCAGCACAAACTCGACATCGACGAGCATACCGCTATGGTCGGCATCCACACCGGCGGTGTCTGGATAGCCGAGGCGCTGCACCGCAGGCTGGGCATACAGGCCCCGCTCGGCACACTGGATATTTCCTTCTACCGCGATGACTTCACCCGCATCGGCCTGAACCCGCAGGTCAAACCTTCGCAACTGCCTTTCACGCTCGATGACCGGCATATCATCCTGGTGGACGACGTATTGCATACCGGGCGCACCATCCGCGCGGCCATGAACGAACTGTTCGACTACGGGCGCCCTGCCTCCATCGTGCTGGCAACGCTGGTGGAACGCAGCGGCCGCGAACTGCCCATCGAGGCCGGCGTGGTCGGCCTGACGATGGAACTGGGCCCCGGCGAGCACGTCAAGCTGTGCGGCCCCGACCCCCTGACACTGGAAATCAACACCGCATCATGAAGGCCGGCAACCTGCAAATACGCCCCGACGGCCGCCTGCGCCACTTCCTCTCCACCGAGGGACTGACACGCGAATTGCTGACCGAAATTCTCGACAGCGCGGAATCATTTGCCGGGGTCACCGAGCAGTCGGTCAAGAAAGTCCCCCTGCTGCGCGGCAAAACCATCGTCAACCTGTTTTTCGAAGCCAGCACCCGCACCCGCACCACCTTCGAGCTGGCCGCCAAACGCCTGTCCGCCGACGTGCTCAACATCAACGTCAACGCTTCCGCCACCACCAAGGGCGAAACCCTGCTCGATACGCTGCGCAATCTGCAGGCCATGCACATCGACATGTTCGTGGTCCGCCACGCCGACAGCGGCACGGCGCACTTTATTGCGCGTCACGTGCAACCGCACGTCAGCGTCATCAATGCCGGCGACGGCCGCCATGCGCACCCCACCCAGGCGATGCTGGACATGTTTACCATCCGCCGGGAAAAGGGCGCCGACTTCGGCCGCCTGACGGTCGCCATTGTCGGCGACATGGCCCACTCGCGCGTGGCCCGCTCGCAGATCCATGCCCTCAACCTGCTCAACACCGGCGATGTGCGCATCGTCGCGCCGCGCACCCTGATCCCGGCACACGTCGAATCGCTCGGCGTGCGGGTCTTCCACGACCTGCGCGAAGGTCTGCGCGATGCTGACGTGGTTATCATGCTGCGCCTGCAACGCGAGCGCATGCTGGGGGCGCTGCTGCCCAGCGAACATGAGTACTACCGCCTGTACGGCCTGACCGAGGAAAAACTCTCCATCGCCAAACCGGATGTCACCGTCATGCACCCCGGCCCCATCAACCGCGGCGTGGAAATGGACTCGCAGGTCGCCGACGGCCCGCAGTCGGTGATCCTGCAACAGGTCACCTACGGTATCGCGGTACGCATGGCGGTCATGTCCATGGCCATGCAACAGAATACGACGCAGGAAGCCAATGCCCAGACCTGATATCACTGTCCGGGGCGGCCGGCTGATCGACCCCTGCAATCACATCGATGCGGTGCTGGACCTGCACATCGCCGACGGCCGCGTGCTGGCGGTCGGCGACGCACCGGACGGCTTCCAGGCCGATATCGAGCTGGACGCACGCGGGCTGAACGTCATCCCCGGCCTGATCGACATGCACGCCCGTCTGCGCGAACCCGGACAGGAGTTCAAGGCCACCATCGACAGCGAGTGCCGGGCCGCGGCTGCAGGCGGGATCACCACCCTGTGCTGCACGCCGGACACCAACCCGGTCATCGATACCCCGGCCGTGGTGGAACTGATCCATCATCGCGCCCAACAGACCGGGGCGGCGCGCGTGGTGGTGGTCGGCGCCCTGACACGCGGGCTGCAAGGTGAACATCTGAGTGAAATGGCGGCCTTGCAACAGGCCGGCTGTGTCGGTGTCAGCAACGGGCTGCAGGCGCTGGTATCCACCCGCATCGAGCGGCGTGCTTTCGAATATGCCGCCACCTTCGACCTCACCGTATTCCTGCATGCGGCCGACGCTGCGCTGTCGGCCAACGGCTGCATGCACGAGGGCCACCTGTCCACACGCCTCGGCCTGCCCGGTATTCCGGAAGCCGCGGAAACAGTTGCCGTGGCGCGCGACCTGGCGCTGATCCAGCAGACCGGCGTGCGCGCCCATTTCTGCCGCCTGACCACCCGGCGCGCGGTACGCATGGTGGCGCGCGCACGCTTCGACGATATACCGGTCAGCGCCGATGTTGCCATTCCCAACCTGTATCTCAGCGAGCTGGACACCATCGATTTCGGTGCCGACTACCATTTCATCCCGCCACTACGTACCCAGGAAGACCGCGACGGGCTGCGTGAAGGACTGAGCAGCGGCACCCTGACAGCGCTCTGTTCCGATCATCAACCGCACGAAGCGGATGCCAAGCTGGCACCCTTCCCGGCTACCGAACCCGGCGCCTCGGGCCTGGACACACTGCTGTCGCTGACCCTGAAACTGGCCCAGGAAAATTACCTGCTGCTGCCCGACGCCATCGCGCGCGTCACCTGCGGGCCGGCCCAGGTTCTCAACGTGCCCTACGGGGAACTTGGCATCGGGCGTGCCGCCGACGTCTGTATTTTCGATCCCGCCGCCACCTGGCAGCTGGATACGGCCAGCATGCACAGCATGGGCAAGAACACGCCGTTCCTCGGCTGGGAGATGCCGGGCCGGGTACGCTACACGCTGCGCGACGGCCAGATCATTTTCAACCGCGACGACTTATGAACGACAAACCCTGGCGAGCCACCATCGGCCTGGAATCCGCGCAGGTCATTTCCCACCAGTCCTGTGCCGGTGACCAGTACATCCTGCGCGTACAGGCACCGGAATGTGCCGCCAGCGCCGTGCCCGGCCAGTTCGCACACCTGGGCTGCGACCCGCAACTGGCCATGCGCCGGCCGATCTCCATCATGCGTTGCGATGCGCAACAGGGCTGGGTGGATTTTCTGTATAAAGCCGTCGGCAAGGGCACCGGGTTGCTGGCACAGCGCACGCCCGGCGAGACCATCAGCCTGCTGGGCCCTATCGGCCAGCCCTTCAGGCCCGACCCGGCGCGCCCGCGCAGCCTGCTGCTGGGTGGTGGCGTGGGCATGCCGCCGATGGTTTTTCTTGCCGAACAGCTGCAACACCAGGGCGGCTTCCAGCCACTGGTGCTGCTGGGGTCGGAAGTGCCGTTTCCTTTCACGGAACGCCCGTCGCAGATTATGCTGCCCGGCATACCGGACGGTGTGATCGGCGCAATGCCGCTACTGGAAGACCTGGGCGTGCCTTCCCGCCTCGCCAGCCTGCAGGGCTACCCGGGTTGCTACGAGGGTTATATTACCGATCTGGCGCGCTGCCGGCTGGATGCGCTGGGTGAACAGCAACGCGCAGAGGTGGAAATGTTCGCCTGCGGCCCGCATCCCATGCTGGAAGCCGTCGCCGCGCTGGCACGGGACTACGGACTGCCCTGCCAGGTATCACTGGAAGAATTCATGGCCTGTGCGGTAGGAGGCTGTGCCGGTTGCGTGGTCGAAGTACAGACGGCGCAGGGCCCGGCAATGAAACGCGTGTGCGTCGACGGGCCGGTATTCGATGCTTACTCGGTATTTACGTAGCGGCTAACCCGGTCGGGCCAGCATCAGTCTGGCTGGTTTTTATAAACACTATCTCTCGCCAAGACGCAAAGACCGCAAAGATTTTTCTTTCCTTTGCGATCTTTGCGCCCTGGCGAGAGCATAAACAGCACTGACAAAAAGACCACCCGAAAACCTGATCCCGCCGGCTCAGGACTCGACCAGGGTCACACCTTCCAGCGCATTCTCGGCATCCAGGTCGCTGTCTTTCAGCTTGATCATCAGGCGCACTTCGTTGGCCGAATCGGCGTAGTGGATAGCGTCGTCCTGGGTAATCTCCCCGTCGCGGTACAGCTCGTACAGGGCCTGGTCGAAGGTCTTCATGCCCTGCTGGTTGGAGCGCTTCATCAGTTCCTTGAGCTTGTGCACCTCACCCTTGCGAATCAGGTCCGCCGCCAGCGGGGTATTGATCAGCACCTCGACCGCAACCTGGCGCCCCTTGCCATCCGGTGTGGGGATCAACTGCTGGGCCAGGATCGCTTTCAGGTTCAGAGAAAGGTCCATCAGCAACTGGTCACGGCGGTCTTCCGGGAAAAAGTTGATAATGCGGTCCATCGCCTGGTTGGAGTTATTGGCATGCAGGGTCGCCAGGCACAGGTGCCCGGTTTCCGCAAAGGCAATCGCGTGGTCCATGGTCTCGCGGGTACGGATCTCGCCGATCAGGATAACGTCAGGGGCCTGGCGCAGGGTATTCTTGAGCGCCACACCGAAAGATTCGGTATCGATACCCACCTCGCGCTGGGTCACGATACAACCGGCGTGCTGGTGGATATATTCGATCGGGTCCTCGATGGTGATGATGTGCCCGGTACTGTTGTTGTTGCGGTAACCGATCATCGAGGCCAGCGAGGTGGATTTACCGGTGCCGGTGGCGCCGACAAAAATAATCAGGCCGCGCTTGGTCATGGCCAGGTTCTTGATACTCGGCGGCAGGTTCAACTCCTCGATGGTAGGAATCCTGGTCTCTATGCGACGCAGCACCATTCCACAGTGATTGCGCTGGTAGAACGCGCTGACACGGAAACGACCGACACCCGAGGCGCTGATGGCAAAGTTGCACTCGTGGTCGAGTTCGAACTCCTGGCGCTGCTGGGCGTTCATGACACTCAGCACCACTTCGCGCGCCTGCTCGGGTGTCAGCGTCGATTGCGACACCGGCTTGATGCGCCCGTTGACCTTCATACTGGGCGGCATGCCCGCGGTGATGAACAGGTCAGAGCCCTGCTTGTGAACCAATAGCTTGAGTAAAGAATTAAAATCCATCGTGTATCCCGGTTGCTCGATTATCTAGCTGAACTGTTCTTTGTTCATGGCCTTGGAGCGGGCATCAAGCCGGCTGATCTGGCCACGCTGCATCAGTTCCTGGAGGTTCTGGTCGAGCGTCTGCATGCCGACTGCCTGGCCGGTCTGGATGGCGGAGTACATCTGCGCAACCTTGTCTTCACGAATCAGGTTACGGATAGCCGGTGTACCAATCATGATTTCGTGTGCGGCGATACGGCCACCGCCGGTTTTCTTCAGCAGTGTCTGGGCGATAACCGCGCGCAGCGATTCCGACAGCATGGAACGCACCATGGTTTTCTCAGCGGCCGGGAACACATCGATAATACGGTCGATCGTCTTGGCTGCCGAACTGGTATGCAGGGTGCCGAACACCAGGTGGCCGGTTTCGGCCGCGGTCAGCGCCAGGCGGATGGTCTCCAGGTCACGCAACTCACCGACCAGGATAATATCGGGATCTTCACGCAGTGCCGAGCGCAACGCTTCGTTGAAGCCATGCGTATCGCGATGCACCTCGCGCTGGTTGACCAGGCACTTTTTACTTTCATGCACGAATTCGATGGGATCCTCGATGGTGAGGATATGCTCGAAGCGCTCGTTATTGACATGGTCAATCATGGCCGCCAGTGTGGTGGATTTGCCGGAACCGGTCGGCCCGGTCACCAGCACGATACCGCGCGGCTGGTCGGCGATGTCCTTGAAACTGGCCGGTGCACCCAGCTCTTCCAGCGTCAGGATGGTCGACGGGATGGTACGAAACACCCCGCCCGCGCCGCGGTTGTGGTTAAAGGCGTTGACACGGAAGCGCGCCAGGTTGGGAATTTCGAAGGAGAAGTCGGTCTCCAGAAACTCCTCGAAGTCCTTGCGCTGCTTGTCGTTCATGATGTCGTAGATCAGACTGTGCACGGTCTTGTGGTCCAGCGCCGGCACATTGATACGGCGAATATCGCCGTCCACACGAATCATGGGCGGCAAACCTGCGGAAATATGCAGGTCAGAGGCGTTGTTCTTGACGCTAAAGGCAAGTAATTCAGCAATATCCATTGCGTGTTCCCTATTGATAGTTCTGGAATTCCATATCGTCAGCCGGCTGCATAACTTGACCTTTTTACGCGCCGGACCCGGCAAGTATAGACCTGTGCACGGTATACGAGGCTGCCTGGCGTCCGGAGCTTGTATCAGGCATTTATGATCCTGTATTGTCTGCGCCATGAAAAACAAGCAACTTGCCTTTATCGGCGCCGGCAATATGGCGCGTAGTCTGATCGGCGGCCTGATCGCGGATGGCTGGGATCCTGCCGCCATTTCGGTCGCGGACCCTGACAAAGAGCAGCTGGCGACGCTGGCAGCCCTGTTCCAGGTACATACCGACCCCGACAACCACAAGGTCGCGGAAAACAGCGATGTGGTCATTCTGGCGGTCAAACCCCAGGTGATGCGTGTTGTGGCCAGGGACCTGGCCGCCAGCGTGCAACAACACCAGCCACTGGTCATTTCCATTGCCGCAGGCATTCGTGCCACCGACCTCGAGCGCTGGCTCGGCGGCAACTGCCCGCTGGTACGCTGCATGCCGAATACCCCGGCACTGGTGCAAAGCGGCATTACCGCGCTGTTTTGCAACCCGCATGTCAGCACTGAACAGAAGGATCTGGCCGAAACCGTCATGCGCGCTGTCGGGCTTGCGCTGTGGGTGGACGATGAAGACCTGATGGATGCCGTCACCGCCCTGTCCGGCAGCGGCCCCGCGTACATCTTCCTGATCATCGAAGCCATGCAGGAAGCCGGCGAGGAACTCGGCCTGGAAGAAAAAACCGCGCGCCTGCTGGCCCTGCAAACCGCATTCGGCGCAGCCAAAATGGCGCTGGAGAGCCGCGACGACGCTGCCACACTGCGCCAACGCGTAACCTCTCCCGGCGGCACCACCGAACGCGCCCTTGCCGTGCTCGAAAACGGCGGCCTCAGAAACCTTTTTAATGACGCCCTGCGCGCCGCCCGGGACCGCTCCCGCGAGCTTGCACAGCAGCTCGGAGCCGAATAATGGGCAACAACTACGTCACCAACCCCATAGAATTCCTGATCAACACCCTGTTCGGGCTGTATATCCTGCTGATCATGCTGCGTTTCCTGCTGGCCGTGGTACGTGCCGATTTCTACAACCCGGTCAGCCAGTTCCTGGTCAAGGCCACCAACCCGCCGCTGCTGCCGCTGCGCCGCATCATCCCCGGTTTTGGCAAAATCGACACCGCCTCGCTGGTGCTGATGCTGGCACTACAGATGCTCATGCTGCTGCTGATCGTGCTGCTGCGCGGTGTGCCGGTCTCCATCACCGGGCTGCTGATACTGTCCCTGGCCGAGCTGATCGGGTTGCTGCTGAATGTCTTCCTGTTCTCGATTTTCATCCAGATCATCATCAGCTGGGTGAACCCGGGCACCTACAACCCGGTTATTTCCCTGCTGTACAGCCTCACCGAGCCGGTACTGCGCCCGTGCCGGCGCCTGATTCCGCCCATCTCCGGCCTCGATCTCTCGCCGCTGGTGGCGCTGATCGGCATCCAGCTGGCCAAAATGCTGTTGCTTCCCCCGCTGCACCAGCTGGCTACGCTCTGACCCGTAAACCGTGCCTGCACCCTGGTATCACTGGCAGGACGGCAAACTGATCCTCGACATCCGCGTGCAGCCCCGCGCCAGCCACGATGAAATCGCCGGCACGCTCGACGGACGCCTGAAAATCCGCCTCACCGCCCCGCCGGTCGATGGCAAGGCCAACCAGACCCTGTTGAAATTTCTTGCAAAACTTTGCGCCGTCAGCAAAAGCCAGGTCACCCTGCTGTCCGGACCAGGCAGCCGCAACAAGCGCGTTGCCATCAGCGCGCCGAAAAAACTGCCCGCCGGTGTCGAACCGCCCGAAATGTGACCGGGTTCACAGCATGCAGCCCCGGCCGGGGTTCACTCTGGGCTCTCGCTAACCATTTAAAAACAGGACTAAAGACACCCTCCCGGTGGCCGCTAGGATTGACGGATGCGCACGGGGTGCGTCGCCGCCCGTTGCCGACGGGAAACCAACAATAAACTGCAGGGAAAATTGCATGAAGCGGGACCAACTCGACCAGCGCCTGTATTCCTACGCGGCATGGCGTGAAAAACTGATCGACACCATCCAGAACTTCCAGTCCTGGCTGGAAGACCATGAACTGGCGTCTCCGGAGCAGGAATTCAGGATTTTCGAGACCATCGAGGCATTGCGCAAGGATCGACTGACAATTGCTTTCGTGGCGGAATTCTCGCGCGGCAAAACCGAACTCATCAACGCCCTGTTCTTCGCCCATTATGGCCAGCGCCTGCTGCCCTCCGAGGCCGGACGCACCACCATGTGCCCGACAGAGCTGTTCTACGACCGCGACTATCCCGAGGCCTATATCCGCCTGCTGCCCATCGAAACCCGGCTGCAGGAACAGAGTATCGCGGAATTCAAACACGAGCCCATCCACTGGAGCCAGATCCAGCTGCACGTCGACAACCCCGAACAGGTGTCGCAGGCGCTGCATGAAGTCATCAAGACCCGCCTGGTGCCACACCAGAAGGCACGTGAACTGGGCCTCTACGACGAAAGCACCGACCCCTATTTCCGTGCCCACGGCAAACCACCGGAACAGGTGGAAATCCCGCACTGGCGCCATGCCATGATCAGCTTCCCGCACGAACTGCTGAAGCAGGGACTGGTGGTGCTCGATACACCAGGCCTGAACGCCATGGGCAACGAACCCGAACTGACCCTGAACATGCTGCCCGCCGCACAGGCAGTCATGTTCCTGCTCGGTGCCGATACCGGCGTAACCCGCAGTGACCAGGAAATGTGGGACCACCACGTACGCACCGTGCGCAAACGCTCCGACAAAAACCTGGTCGTGGTCCTGAACAAAATCGATACCCTGTGGGATGAGCTCAAGGACACGGCAGCGATCGATACCAGCATTGAAGCGCAACGCCTCGCCAGCGCCGAACAATTGCACATCGATCCCGACCAGGTATTCCCGTTGTCGGCGCAGAAAGGGCTGCTTGGTAAAATACGCGACGATGCACAACTGCTGCGCAAGAGCCGCCTGCCGGAACTGGAAAAATTCCTGTCGGAAACCGTGCTGCCCGCCAGACAGGAAATCGTACGCAACAACCTGGTCAGCCAGATCGGCGGCCTGGTCGACGAGAACCTCGCTCGCCTGGAAGAACGCAAGAACGCAACCACCCGCCAGCTCACAGAACTGCGCTCGCTGCGCGGCAAGAACGCCGACGTCATCATGCACCTGATGAGCAAGTCACGCGAGGAACAGGCCGCCTACCTGCGCAACGTCGAGAGCTTCCAGAACAGCCGCCGGCTGCTGCAAAGCCAGGCACGCAACATGCTCGAATCGCTGAGCATGGATGCCCTCGACAAGCTCATCAACAAGACCCGTGACAGCATGACCCACAGCTGGACCACGGCCGGCATGAAACGCGGCATGGAAACCTTCTTCGACGGCACCCGCGACAGCATGGAACAGGTCAGCGGTCACGCCGAGCAGACCCGCATGCTGATTCGAGCGACTTACAAGAAATTCCACGAAGAGCACGGCCTGCCGCAAATCACACCGAAACAGTTTTCCATTGCACCCTTCTCGGCAGAGCTGGAACGCCTCTACCAGGAAGCCGATGCCTTCCGGCGCAGCCCGGTCACTACCATGACCGAGCAGTCCTACGTGATCAAGAAATTCTTCATCTCACTGGTCAGCCATACCCGCAGCCTGTTCTTCAAGGCCAACCAGGACGCCAATAACTGGCTGAAGGAAGTCATGAACCCGCTGGTCCGGCAGATCAAGGAACACAAGGCCACCATGGAAAAACGCCTTGAGACACTGCGTCGCATCAGCGAATCGCGTGACACACTTGAGGCACGCATCAAGGAACTGGATGCCGGCCTGAACGTCACCAAACGGCAGCTGGACGCCCTGCAGCAGATACGCCATACCCTGCACACGCCTCTGCCCGGCACGGGAACTGTCGCCGCAGCGGAGCCGGAACAGCAGGAAGCCCTGGTATAACCAACCCTGCGGCAGGTCTCGGTTTTTTCAGCCGTGATGACGGCGGGACCGCGGCGGCCTTTATTTGCCACACGCCCCCGACTTTGGTCTATAGTTTCAGTGCAACCTGAAACACGAGAAGGAGAAGGCGTTTATGTATAAGAAAAATACCCGCAACAAAAACCTGCTGCTGTTCCTGTTCAGCATCCTGATAGCCATGACCGGTACTGTGCAGGCGGAAAACTCGCAGGATTTCGGTGACTACGTGGTACATTTCAATGCCCTTAACACCACCCACCTGCCCGCTTCGGTAACCCGTGAATACAACATCAAGCGCAGCAAGAACCGTGGCATGATCAACATCGCGGTACTGCGCAAGACCCTGGGCACGACCGGCACACCACTGGTCGCGGACATTAGCGCATCGGCCACCAACCTGACCGGGCAAAAGCGTACCGTCAAGCTGCGCGAAGTCCGCGAGGGTACCGCCATCTACTACATCGGCGATTTTCCGATCACGCACGAGGAAACCCTGCGCTTCACCGTCAAGGTCAAACCCGAGGGAGAGACCGAGACCCAGGAAGTGAAGTTCAAACAGCAGTTCTTTACTGAATAAGCCGGTACAGGGAGTACAGGCCGAACAGGATAACCAGCAGACCGGCAACGCGGCGGGTGCGCGGGTCGCGCACCCGCGCGGACAGCCAGCCCGCCGCCACGCCCATCGCCAGCAGGTTCGGCAGGGTACCCAGCCCGAAACTGAGCAGCAGCATCGCACCGTGCAGCGGACCGCCGCTGGCAATCGCCCACACCAGCACGCTGTACACCAGGCCGCACGGCAGCCAGCCCCACACCAGGCCGAGGTAAAAAGCCTGCAGCGGCGACTGCACCGGCAACAGGCGGCGCCCCAGCGGCTCCAGCCGTTTCCAGACCAGGCCACCGGCACGTTCCACCTGCACCAGTCCCTGCCACCAGCCACCCAGGTACAGGCCCAGCGCCAGCATGAACAGTGCCGCCAGCAGTTGCAGGCCCTGCTGCAGCTGGTGCAGACCGCTCCAGTGCGCCGCCAGCCAGCCAATACCGCCCAGCAGTGCGCCGGCCAGCGTGTAACTGGTAATGCGGGCGATGTTATAGGCCAGCAGGTACTTCCAGCGCGCCGCAGCGCTGCGTTGCTGCTGTGGCACACCCATGGACAGCACGCCGACAATACCGCCGCACATACCGACACAGTGCACACCACCGAGCAGGCCGACCAGGAACGCCGATAACAGCGATACCTCAGTCAGCACGTTTCTCGTCCTCACCCAGCCAGTCGCGGAAGCGCGTCAGCAGCAGCAGCCCGGGAATCGCGATCAGTGCGCACAGGCTGAAGAAACCGAACCAGCCCAGCCACTCTGCAAAGTAACCGGTGGGTGCCGCGACAATAACGCGCGGGATGCCCATCAGGCTGCTCAGCAGCGCATACTGGGTCGCGGTGAACTTGCGGTTGGTGATACTCGCCATGAACGCAACAAAAGCCGCCGTACCCATACCCGCGCTGAGATTTTCAAAGGCAATCACTCCGGCCAGCATGGGCAGGCTGTAACCGATACTGGCCAGCAGCGCAAAACCGGCCGTGGACAATGCCTGCAGGATGCCAAACCCCCACAATGCCCGGTAAATACCGACGCGCAGGATAAGAATGCCCCCCACGATACTGCCAATGATGGTGGCCCAGAAACCGAACAGCTTCACCACCGCACCGATCTCGGTCATGCTGAAACCGATGTCGAGGTAAAACGGCGTACTCATGTGGCTGGCCATGGTGTCACCCACCTTGTAGAGCAGGATGAACAGCAGGACCAGCAGCGCGTGCTGGCGTTTAAAGTAATCCACGAAGGGATGGATCACGGCATCGCGCAGCGTTGTCGGCACACCTTCAGCGGCGTTCGGTTCAGGTGCGAACACGGTCGTCAGGATACCTACCAGCATGCCCGCGGCCATGATCTGGTAAACCGCGCTGAACGGGATGAAGTCCGCCATGATCAGGCCGCCACCGGAAGCCAGCAACATGCCGACACGGTAACCGTTCACATACAGCGAGGCGCCCAGGCCCAGTTCGCGGTCCGCCAGCGCTTCACGCCGGTAAGCATCGATCACGATATCCTGGCTGGAGGAAAAAAATGTCACCAGCCAGGCAACGACAGCCAGCATCAGCGGGTTCTCTGCCGGGTGCATCCAGCCAAGCCCGGCAATAGAGCCCATCAGCAACACCTGGATCAGTAACAGCCAGCCACGCCGCCGCCCCAGCAGTGGCAGGCTGAAACGGTCCACCAGCGGCGCCCACAGGAACTTCAGCGTATACGGCAGACCCACCAGCGCAAACAGACCGATGGTGCCGAGGTCCACGCCCTCCTTCGTCATCCACGCCTGCAGCACCGAACCCGTCAGCAACAGTGGCAGCCCGGATGAGAAGCCCATCAGCAGGGCGACCAGCATGCGTCCGGAGAGCACCGTGCCGAGCGTCGTGTTCATAGCGTGTAGTCGTAATCCATGATCAGCGGGGCGTGGTCCGAGAAACGTTTCGCCTTGTAGATGCGTGCCGCCTGCACCCGCTTGCCGAACCCGGGCGTGACCACCTGGTAGTCGATACGCCAGCCGACATTCTTTTCCCAGGCGCGGCCGCGGTTCGACCACCAGGTGTACTGGTCCGGGCGCGGGTCGACGGCACGGAAGGCATCGACAAAACCCGCCGCACCGAACAATTCGTCCATCCAGCTGCGCTCTTCCGGCAAAAAGCCGGAGTTTTTCTGGTTGCCGCGCCAGTTCTTCAGGTCGATCTGCCGGTGGGCGATATTCCAGTCCCCGCAAATCACATACTCACGGCGCTTGCGCCGCAACTTGCGCAGGTAGGGCATAAAACGCGCCAGCATATCGAACTTCTTCTGCTGGCGTTCCTCGCTGGACGACCCCGAATGCATATACAGCGAAATTACACTGAGCGCACCGAACTGAACCTCCAGGTAACGCCCTTCACTGTCCACATCCGGCCAGCCCAGCCCGGCAATCACCCGGTCCGGCTTGCGCTTGCAGTAAATCGCCACCCCGCTGTAGCCCTTCTTCTCGGCATCGTGGAAATAGGCATGATAGCCGCGCGGCCGGAATACCTTGTCCTCGAGCTGGTGCACCTGCGCTTTCGTTTCCTGGATACAGACCACATCCGCGCGCTGACGCACCATCCAGCTGAAAAACCCCTTGCGCGCGGCGGCCCGGATGCCGTTTACATTGACGGTTATGATGCGCATGCGTTCTCCTGTCTCACAAGGCCGTGTATCATACCGGAGCTTTTTACCCGCAGTGGACTCTCATGCAAGCCTATAAAAAAGAATTTCTGGAATTTGCCATCGACGCCGGCGTGCTGCGCTTTGGTGAATTCACCCTCAAATCCGGCCGTATCAGCCCCTACTTCTTCAATGCCGGCCTGTTCAACACCGGCCGCCACCTGGCAAGGCTGGGGCGTTTCTACGCCCAGGCCATCGTCGACGCCGGTACCGCCTTCGACGTCCTGTTCGGCCCCGCCTACAAGGGCATTCCCCTCGCCGCGGCTGCAGGCATCGCACTGGCCGACCACCACGACATCGACACCCCCTACTGCTTCAACCGCAAAGAAGCCAAAGACCACGGCGAAGGCGGCAACCTGGTCGGCGCCCCCCTGCAGGGCAAAATACTGATCATCGACGACGTCATCACCGCCGGCACCGCCATCCGCGAATCACTGACCCTCATCGATGCCGCCGGCGCAAAGGCTGCCGGCGTCGTCATCGCCCTGGACCGCCAGGAACGTGGCCAGGGCGAGCGCTCAGCCATCCAGGAAGTGGAACAGGACCTCGGCCTGACAGTCACCAGCATCGTCACACTGGCAGAGTTACAGGAATTCCTCGGCGAAAAACCCGAATTCCAGGACGCCCTGCAAGCCATCAGCGCCTACCGGGAACAATACGGGGTCTAGCACTATTACGAAGGGCCGCCGTAGAAAGAGCCCAAATTTTTGCGCCGGGTCGGGGGCGCCTTTCCAGCGCCTTGCGCCCCGCGCCTGAAGCAGGAAAGGCGCCCCCGACCCGGCGCAAAAAGGCCCAATACAACCGCCAGAACGCCCCCCTCATCCGATAATCAGCTTGACCCCGATCACCAGCGTAATCACCTCAAACGCCCGCTTGATCCACTTATTACCCTTCTTGATCGCAAGATGGGCACCAAAATACCCCCCCAGCAACGACCCCGCCAACAACACCGGTATCCAGCTCCAGCGAATCTCCGCCAGCATCCCCAACGTCACCGCCCCCGCCCCATTCCAGAAAATACCGACCAGAATCAGCGTATACGCGACCGCACGCCGATAATCAAAACCAAACCAGCGCACCAGCCACAGCGTGACAAACAACCCCGTACCGGATGTCAGCGACCCGTTCAGCACCCCGATACCGAACAGCACCACCCCGCCTATCGCAAAACCACCCGGCCCCCGGTGCTGCACCGTGTTGTGCTGCCCCAGCCCCGGGTTGAGCCAGGAATACAGCCCCAGCCCCGCGGTAAGCACCCCGAGCGCCAGCTCGGCGTGCCGTCCCGGAATACCGAGAATCACATTTGCCCCCACCACCACGCCCGGCAAGCCGGTCGCAAGTATGTATAGCGAAAGGTTTTTCTCCAGCCCCCCTTCCCTCAAGTGACGCACCGTCGCGCCGATACCCAAGGCAACACTGGCAACTTTATGCGTCGCCAGCGCGACCACGAATGGCAACCCGAGGAAGATCAGCGCCGGCAACTGGATGAGGCCGGCACCGCCACCGGAAAAAGCGGAAAACAGGTTGGCCAGCAGCGAAATAAGGAACAGGGCGAACTGGTCGAGAAGCCCCATTAACCCTTCACCAAACGACAGAACTGAGTAACTATGAACACGAATTCTCGCTTTTCACGCTGGTTGGCACTGGCGCTCTGCAGCGCCCTGTGGCTCCCGGCCGCACCATCGCACGCAGGAAAACTCTACAAGTGGTTCGATGATACCGGACAGGTGCGTTATGGTGATCGCATTCCACCGCAATTTGCAAAGAAAAAAAGCCAGACCCTGAATGGCCAGGGGATTGTGGTCGAAACAAAATCCGCGGCGAAAACCCCGCAGCAGATCGCCGAAGAAGCTCGCCTCGCCGAACAAAAAGCCGAGCAGGAACGCATCCAGCGTGAAATCGCACGCAAGGACCGCATCCTGCTGGACACCTTCACCAACGAAGACGAAATGGTCATGACCCGCGATGGCAAGATCGACGCTATCGAAGCCGTTATCCGCGTAACCAATGGCCGCAACGAAAAAAACCGCGCACGCCTGGCCAGCCTGAAACTGCAGGCCGCCAACCTGGAACGTTCGGGTAAACCGGTGCCGAAAAAACTGCTGAAAGAGATCCTGGAGGTACGCGGCCAGATCAGGTTCAACACCGACTACGTGGCCAACCGCAAGGTCGAGCAGCAGCGCATCCGGGAGAAGTTCGAGGCGGATATCAAGCGTTTCCGCGAGCTGAAGATGATAGCCGACGCCGACAAGGCATCCGCATCGAAATAACTAGCCGCGGATCAGGGTACCGACGCCTTCGTCGGTAAACAGCTCCACCAGCACCGCGTGCTCGACGCGTCCGTCGATGATGTGCGCGCTGCGCACCCCGGACTTGACGGCCGACAGGGCACACTGGATTTTAGGCAACATCCCGCCATGTATGGTGCCATCCCTGATCAGGCCATCCACCTCGCTGGAACTCAGCCCCGTCAGCAACTTGCCCTGCTTGTCCAGCAGGCCGGTGGTGTTGGTCAGCAGGATCAGCTTCTCGGCACCCAGCACCTCGGCAACGCGCCCGGCTACAAGGTCGGCATTGATATTATAGGAATGCCCGTCATCACCGACGCCGATAGGCGCGATGATCGGGATAAAACCACCGGATACCAGCATGTCGACCACCGCGACGTCGACACTGGCGACTTCGCCAACATGGCCAATATCGATAATCTCCGGCACGTCCAGTTCCGGTGAGTTGCGTGACAGGGTCAGCTTGCGGGCCCGGATCAAATCGCCGTCCTTGCCGGTCAGGCCCACCGCACGCCCGCCATGACGGGTAATCAGGCTGACGATATCCTTGTTGACCAGGCCGCCCAGCACCATCTCCACCACGTCCATGGTCTCGCTGTCGGTTACCCGCATACCTTCGACAAAGTGACTTTCCTTGCCGAGCTTTTCCAGCACCTGCCCGATCTGCGGGCCGCCGCCGTGCACCACCACCGGGTTAATACCCACCAGGCGCATCAAAACAATATCGCGGGCAAAACCGCTTTTCAGCTGCTCATCGATCATGGCGTTACCGCCATACTTGACCACCACGGTCTTGCCCCGGAAACGCTGGATATAGGGCAGCGCCTCGCCCAGGACGTGGGCGACTTCGGTGGCTTTACTGGAACTGAGACTCATAATCAGAACGGCAACGACAGGGTTGGATCCGCCTGCAGCATAACCCGGCGGAACTCGTCCTGGATACTGCTCAGGGCAAGCTCGTCATCCGCCTCGAAACGCAGCACCAGGCAGGGCGTGGTATTGGAAGCGCGCACCAGGCCCCAGCCCCGGTCGAACTCGACCCGCATGCCATCGATAGTGGCGACACGCGCGTTTTCGAAATGCGCGCCATTCAGGAGTTTCTCCATGAATACCTCGGCTTCGCCCTCGGCCATCGGCACCTGCAGCTCCGGCGTATTCATGCTGTCAGGCAGGGCGGCGAACACGTCGCTGGAACTGCGCGGATCGTTCGCCAGTATCTCCAGCAGGCGCGCCGCGGAGTACAGCGCATCGTCGAATCCGAACCAGCGTTCCTTGAAGAAAATATGACCGCTCATTTCACCCGCCAGCAGCGCCCCGGTCTCTTTCATCTTGGCCTTGATCAGGGAGTGGCCGGTGGCCCACATCAGCGGCTCACCACCGTATTCGGCCACCACTGTAGCCACGTGCCGCGAACTTTTCACATCATAGATAATCTGTGCACCCGGGTTACGCGACAGCACGTCCATCGCCAGCAGCATCAGTAACCGGTCCGGCCAGATAATTTCACCCTGCGAGCTGATAATACCGATACGGTCGCCGTCACCGTCGAAGGCAATGCCCAGCTCGGCACCCTGGTCCTGCACCGCCTGAATCAGTGCGGCCAGGTTCTCCGTCTTGCTGGGGTCGGGGTGGTGGTTGGGGAAATTACCGTCCACCTCGCAGAACAACTCGACCACTTCACAGCCCAGCGCCTGCAGCAGTTTCGGCGCTATTGCGCCGGCGATGCCGTTACCGCAATCCACGACCAGCTTGAGGGGTCGCACTACCTGAACGTCCGATTTCACACGTTCAATATAGTCAGGCACGACGTCCACTTCCTCGACATTACCCTCGCCGGTCAGCATGTCGCCGGATTCAATACGCTGCCGCAACGCCTCGATGGCTTCATTGGCCAGCGTTTCACCGCCCAGCACGATTTTAAAGCCGTTATAGTCTTTCGGATTATGGCTGCCGGTCACCATCACACCGGAGTTGGCATCCAGGTACTGCGCGGCAAAATACAGTACCGGCGTAGGCACTTCGCCGATGTCCTTGACATCCCGTCCGGTCGATTTCAGGCCCTTGATCAGCGCTGCTGACAACTCGGCGCCTGACAGGCGCCCGTCACGCCCGACCACCACCGTCTGCTCACCCCGGAAGTAGGCTTCACTGCCGATAGCACGGCCAATTTCATAGGCCACGTCCGCGGTCAGGTTTTCACCCACGATGCCACGTATATCGTAGGCGCGGAAAATGCCGGGATCGACCTTGCCGGTGGCCTCGTCGACCGTCGTGACTTCAATCGCGCTTTCATCGAACAGCAAATCGCCTTCAAGCTCATCCACCACTTCACCGGCTTCAGCAGGCGTGGCACTGCCTGTTCCCGGTGTGCCAACCTCGGCCGCACGCGCGATACCATTGCTCGCGGTACGCGCCATCAGCTCGATGGTGTCGTGCATTTCCACAATTGTATTCGTGTAATCAGGCCTGGCCCGGCCTTCGGACATATCCTTGACAATCGTCAGCAGGGTTGCCTGATCCTTGCGCAGCGCCATCCCCAGCTTGCGGAACACGAACCAGACCAGTGCCACCAGCAACAGCACCGCGACCCCGCTCGCCACACCCGCCGTGGTCAGCAGAACACTGCTGCCGGCCTGCGCCTGCCTGGAAGCCCAGTAGGCCACACGCCAGCGGCTGCCGGCTACCGGCACCTGACTGTCGGCCACGCCGTGCTTCAACGCGGCATTGCCGGAGCTGCCCAGTACCAGCGTGCCACCTGCCACCTGCTGCAGCTCCACGTAGCCGTCCACCTGGCCCCGGCCCAGCAACGCCTGCAGCTGTTGCAGGGAAAAACTCACCATCAGGTGGCCGACAATGCGCCGGCCCGATGGATCGAGGATACGTCGTACCAGGTTGATGTGCTGCTGCGGGGTGCCGGACATATTGACTTCTACCGGTGGCGGCGTGTCCTTGGTCTCGGAATGTTTGAGCATTTCCAGCACGGCGTAGCTGATCGGCGGGCTGGCTTCCAGGTCCACCTCCTCGATGCCGGTCGGCAACAGCCGTACCCGGATCGAAGACGGGAACAGGTAAGCCAGGGACTCGGCCTTCTGCTCGCGCTCCTGCTCACTGCCTTCCATCATCAGGCGCGCCAGTTGCGGATCCTTGCTGATCAGCTCGGCGGTGGCGGCCTGCCGGTCCACCCACTGCCGGTAACTGCTGGCGAACAGCCGCGCCGACAGGTCGGATTGCTTCTGCTCCGCAGCCTTGAGCTGCAACACGGTCTGCAGGTACACCATGACAGGCGGTACTGCGATCAGCAGTACACCAACCAGCATCAACAGCAACATCTGGCTGCGCAGGCTCAGCGTACCGGAGAAGCCACTTTTCGTGTCTCCGGCAGGCTTGTTGCTGGCTGGCGTCCCTTTCTTACCCGAGCGGAAAGGTAATTTCATTGCAATCCCTGAGTACTGTCTGTTGCTGTCTGTCTATCCGTCAGGCACGGCCGGTATGACCGAATCCGCCCGCCCCACGCTCACTATCGGCAAATTCCTCGACAACTTCAAACCCGGCCCGCACCACCGGCACAAAAACCATCTGTGCAATACGCTCGCCGGGTTCAATACTGAAAGTGTCCTTGCCGCGGTTCCAGCAGGACACGAGCAGCTGGCCCTGGTAATCGGAGTCGATAAGGCCGACCAGGTTGCCAAGCACAATACCGTGCTTGTGGCCCAGCCCGGAGCGTGGCAACAGGACTGCCGCCAGACCCGGGTCAGCGATGTGGATGGCTATACCGGTAGGCAACAACTCGGTACAACCGGGCTCCAGTACCAGCGTCTGGTCCAGGCAGGCGCGCAAATCCATGCCTGCCGAGCCATCAGTCGCATAATCGGGAAACGGGTAGTCGCTGCCGATACGGGGGTCGAGGATCTTAAGCTGAATGCTTTGCATACGGTTGTGAAGTCTCATTGTCTGAAGATAGGCGCCGGGCGTACAGGTTCGCGACCTGTTCCAGCAACTGCACGGCGAGGCGCGCCTTGGTGGTGCGCGGCAACAGGCGCTCGCCACCTTCCCACACCAGCAGCAGTTCATTGTCATCGGTTTCGAACCCCTGGCCGTCCCCGACCCGGTTCGCGGCGATCATATCCGCGCCCTTGTGCATGCGCTTCCTGCGTGCATTTTGCTCCAGCTGCTCGGTCTCGGCAGCAAAGCCGATGCACAGCGGCCGCGGCGCGAGTGCCGCCACCGTGGCCAGGATATCCGTTGTCGGTTCCAGTTGCAGTGACAACGCCTCCGCCTGCTTCTTGATCTTCTGCTGCGCCGGCGCGGCCGGCCGGTAATCCGCTACCGCCGCCGTAGCGATAAAAATATCGCAATCATTGATGCGCGCCAGCACCGCATCGAGCATAGCCTGCGCCGACTCCACCTGCTCGCAGGCCACGCCGGCCGGTACCTCCAGCGCCACCGGGCCACTGACCAGTTCCACCCGGGCACCGGCTGCGCGCGCCGCTGCGGCAATCGCATAGCCCATTTTCCCGGAACTGCGGTTGCCGAGAAAACGCACCGGGTCGACAGCTTCACGCGTGGGTCCGGCCGTTATTACCAGCTTCACACCGGCCAGCAGGCCGCTGGCAAACGATTCGGCCAGCGCCTCCACCAGGGCTTCGGGCTCGCGCATGCGACCGGGGCCGACATCGCCACAGGCCTGCTCACCCGCATCAGGGCCGCACAGCTGCACCCCGCGCCCGGCCAGCCGTTGCACATTCTCCTGCGTGGCAGGATGCCGCCACATGGCCTGGTTCATGGCCGGCGCCAGCAGCAGCGGGGCCTCAGTGGCCAGACACACGGCGGCCAGCAGGTCATCGGCGCGCCCCTGCGCCAGCCGGGCCAGCGTATCGGCACTGGCCGGGGCAACCAGGATACGGTCCGCCCAGCGCGCCAGATCTATATGGTCCATACCGCTGCGGTCATCCGACCAGCCGCACCAGACCGGCTCGCCGCTCAACGCCTGGAAAGTGCGCGCACCCACAAACTCAGTGGCCGCCCGGGTCATCACCACCCGCACCACGGCGCCCGCAGCACATAACTGGCGCACCAGCTCGGCACTCTTGTAGGCGGCAATACCCCCCGACACGCCCAGCACAATCCGTTTTCCGGCCAAGACCTTCATAACCGGCAGTGTACCAGAACCACCGCCACCGGAAAGGGCTGACTTTACAACAGCCTGCCGGGATACCATGATAGGCGCAGGGTGGCATAACCGGCGGACGGATCCGCCCTGCGCCACACGGGACCCACACTGGATCACAAGGAGGTGAACCATGTCGATCAGCCATTGGCCGGCGTCCGAACGACCACGCGAAAAACTCCTGGCACTCGGCCCCGCCGCACTCTCCGACGCCGAACTGCTGGCCATCTTTCTGCGCACCGGCACCCCCGGCATGAGCGCCGTGGAACTGGCCCGCGGCCTGGTCAGCAAATACGGCAGCCTGCGCGGTCTGCTACAGGCCGACCGCAAACACTTTTGCGCCACCCGCGGGCTGGGCGACGCCAAATACACCCAACTGCAGGCGGTACTGGAACTGGCCCGCCGCCACCTTGGCGAAAACCTGACACGCGGCGATGCCCTCAAAAACCCCGCCGATACCCGGCGCTACCTGAGCGCAAGACTGCGCGACTACCCCCACGAAGTCTTCGCCTGCCTGTTCCTCGATACCCGCCACCGCCTGATCTGCTACGAAGAACTGTTCCAGGGCACCATCGACGGCGCCAGCGTCCACCCGCGAGAAGTCCTGCGCCGCGCCCTGCTGCACAACGCCGCCGCCGTCATCCTGGCCCACAACCACCCCTCCGGCGTGGCCGAACCCAGCGACGCCGACCGGCGCATCACCCGGCGCCTGAAAGACGCACTGGCGCTGGTCGATATCCGGGTTCTGGACCATATCGTTATTGGTGATCACACAACCATATCCTTCGCAGACCGGGGGTTGATGTAGGCATCACCGGGAATGCGAGGTCCTGGGCCTCCAGAATGTATAGTGACCCAATATTTTCGGATCGGGGCGGGGAGAGCCTTTCCTGCGCCTTGCGCCCCGCGCCTGAAGCCGATGAGATGGTCTCCTCCCCCTTCTAATTCGGCGTCACGATGCGCCATGCTGGAGTTGTTACTAACCATCGAGTGAA
>DRNU01000223.1 GCA_011374975.1 Gammaproteobacteria bacterium
CACGCCGCAAAAGTTAACGCGACAAAACGACTCGTAAAAACGGGGCCTTGTGCCCCGTTTTCTATTTCGAGGCTATACTTGCCGATATGCTTGAACTCGTCCTGATCCGTCACGCCAAATCAAGCTGGTCCGATTCCGGGCTGGCGGATTTCGAGCGGCCGTTGAACGAGCGCGGGGAGCGGGATGCACCCCGCATGGGCCGCCGGCTTGCAGAGCTGGGTATGAAGTTCGACCTGATGCTGTCCAGCCCGGCCGTGCGCGCTATCACCACGGCACAGCTCATCGCCCGGGAAACCGGCTACCCCGAGGCCGATATCCGTGCAATCGACGAGTTCTACAACGCTGACGCCGACACGCTGCTGGCGGAAGTCCAGCGCATCGATGCCAGGCACCGGCATGTGGCGTTGGTGGCGCACAATCCCGGCATCAGCTGGTTGTACCGGCTGCTGGCCGGCGAGTCGGTCGATATGCCGACCTGCGCCGTAGCGGTGGTCCGCTTCGATGTCGACGACTGGCAGGCAGTACATGCCGACAGCGGCTGGAGTGCCCGCTACGAGTACCCGAAAAAGCTGCCGGATGCCTGAGCAAAAAAAGTGTTTGCAGTCCTGCGCCCGTTTCCCTATAGTTTTGGCGTAACTTACCGTTAGCGAATTAATGACCCATTACAGCGACAATCTGACTTTCTCTCCGGCCCGGGATCTCCGTGGCCTGTCGCTGTCTGCACGACTGCTGCTGCCGCTGCGCGGCTGACACTCTGCCTGGCGAGGCGAAACGCATAAAAAGACCCCGATTTATCTTCAGTTTGATGCGCTTCAGGCGTGCCCTTTGGTATGCTTCCAGCGCAATGAGCGGCGCAGGCCGCATGGAGCAGAGCAATGAGCAGTGATCGTTTGATCATTTTTGACACGACCTTGCGCGACGGCGAGCAGAGCCCGGGCGCGTCCATGACCAAAGACGAAAAGGTGCGCATCGCAAGGGCGCTGGAACGCATGGCGGTGGACGTCATCGAGGCGGGCTTCCCCATCGCCAGTACCGGCGACTTCGAATCGGTGCAGGCGGTGGCGCGTGCGGTGAAAGATTCCACCGTGTGCGGGCTGGCGCGGGCACTGGACCGCGATATCGACCGTGCCGGTGAGGCGTTGAAAGATGCCGCCTCGGCGCGCATTCACACCTTTATCGCGACCTCGCCGATCCACATGAAAATGAAGCTGCGCATGGAACCCGACCAGGTGGTGGAGCAGGCGGTGAAGGCGGTAAAGCAGGCACGCAAGTACACCGACAACGTGGAATTCTCGCCCGAGGATGCCGGCCGTTCCGAGCTGGATTTTTTGTGCCGGGTGCTGGAAGCGGTTATCGATGCCGGCGCCACTACGGTGAACATTCCCGATACCGTGGGTTATAACCTGCCGCACCAGTTCGGCGATTTGATCCGCCAGTTGATCGAACGCGTACCGAACTCGGACAAGGCCGTGTTCTCCGTGCACTGCCACAATGACCTCGGACTTGCCGTCGCCAACTCCTTGTCCTCGGTGTTGAACGGTGCGCGCCAGGTGGAGTGCACCATCAACGGCCTCGGCGAACGTGCCGGTAATGCCTCGCTGGAAGAAGTCGTGATGGCGGTGCGCACGCGGCGCGATATTTTCAGCTGCGACACGCGCCTGGACACCACGCAGATCGTGCCTGCCTCGCGGCTGGTGGCGGGTATCACCGGTTTTGCGGTGCAGCCCAACAAGGCCATCGTCGGTGCCAATGCCTTTGCGCACGAATCCGGCATCCACCAGGACGGTGTTCTCAAGAGCCGTGAGACTTACGAAATCATGCGCGCCCAGGATGTCGGCTGGTCGGATAACCGTATCGTGCTGGGCAAGCACTCCGGGCGTAACGCCCTGCGCTCGCGTCTTGAAGAGCTCGGTATCAGTTTCGACTCGGAAGAGGCACTGAACGAGGCCTTTACGCGCTTCAAGGCGCTGGCCGACAAGAAACACGAGATCTTCGACGAGGACTTGCAGGCGCTGGTGACGGAAGCCAGCCTCGATGCGGTCAACGAACACTACAAACTGGTGTCGTTGCGGGTCTGCTCGGAAACCGGTGAAACGCCGAACGCGGATGTCACATTGAACATCGACGGTAAGGAGCGCAGTGCCAGCGCACCGGGTGGCGGGCCGGTGGATGCGGCATTCAAGGCCATCGAGGCCATCGTCGACAGCGGTACCTGTCTGCAGCTGTACTCGGTGAACAACATCACCAGCGGTACCGACTCGCAGGGCGAGGTTACGGTGCGGCTGGAAAAGGCGGGGCATATCGTCAACGGGCAGGGTGCCGACACTGACATTGTGATTGCCTCGGCGCGGGCCTATATCAATGCCTTGAACAAACTCGTCAAGCCGCAGGGGCGCGAGCATCCGCAGCTGGGCGATGTATAGGCGCAGGCCGGAATGACGGGACTATTTATAGCCGGACTATGACTACACGCGAACAACAACTGCAATACCTTGAAGCCATGGGCATCCAGGCGTGGACGGCACGGCATGCGGAGGCTGCTGCCGTAGAGGGTTCCGTGGAGCCTGACCCGGAGCCCGCAGTGGTTGTTGCGCCGGAGACACCGGCTCCTGCAGCCCCGGTCACCTCTGTGCTCGACACGACAGATGTCTCCGGACTGGACTGGGAGATGCTGGAAGCCCGGGTCAGCGAGTGCCGGCAGTGCGACCTGCATACCAGCCGCACCCGGACCGTGTTCGGTGTCGGCAACCGCAACGCCGACTGGCTGGTGATCGGCGAAGCGCCCGGCCATGACGAGGACCAGCAGGGCGAGCCGTTTGTCGGGCGTGCCGGGCAGTTGCTCAATGCCATGCTGCAGGCGGTCGGCCTGCAACGCGGACAGGTGTATATCGCCAATATTCTCAAGTGCCGGCCGCCCAACAACCGCGACCCCAAAACGGAAGAGGTGTTGTGCTGCGAGCCTTACCTGCTGCGCCAGATCGAACTGATACAGCCCGGACTGATTCTCGCCGTGGGGCGCATCGCGGCGCAGAACCTGCTTCAAACCCAAACCCCCATCGGCAAGCTGCGTGGCGAAGTGCACACGTTCCGGGATACCGGTATCCCGCTGATCGCGACCTACCACCCGGCCTACCTGCTGCGCTCCCCGGCGGAGAAACGCAAGGCCTGGCAGGATTTGCAGCTGGCGGTCAGAACCCTGCGGGAGCGTCGGCAGTGAGCGCTCAGATGTCCACCCAGGGCAGCACGATCCGGCCGCTGACCGGGGCAGACCTGGATGCGGTGATGGAGATCGAAAACCGCGCCTACCGGTTTCCCTGGACGCAGGGCATCTTCCGCGACTGCCTGCGGGTCGGTTATTGCTGCTGGTGCTACATGGATAACGGCGTCATCCAGGGCTACGGTGTGATGAGCGTGGCCGTCGGCGAGTCGCATATCCTTAACCTGACAGTCAGCCCCGAGATGCAGCGGCAGGGTATTGGCAGCAAGCTGCTGAAACACTTCATACAGCTGGCGCGACGTCACGCGGCGGATATCGTCATGCTGGAAGTGCGCCCCTCGAACCGCAAGGCTATCAGCCTGTATGAAAAACTGGGATTCAATGAAATCGGTGTGCGTCCCAACTATTACCCGGCCGAAAACGGCCGTGAGGATGCGCTGCTGCTGGGGTTGAGTCTGGCCACCTGAAGCACGTCATTTATTATATATAACTCGCTGATTATACATGGTTAATATGGGTTTCTGCTGAAGTGTTATAGTGGTGGCTGAACTCAATAATAACAGGCGCCTGGCAGTCGGAGCCGGGTAGAAACAGCGCTATGAGAATAAGCCTGGCAGCACTGGGCATTGCGGTGGTGGGGGTACTGATTTACTTCCTGTCATCCGGCATACAGCCGGATAAGTCGTCTGTTGTGCCTGACAGACCGGTCGGGGCTGTGTCCGGTAATCCTCCTGCCACTACAGGGCCCGCCCTGCGGGAAGAACGCAGCTCTCCCCGGGAATCCACTCATACCCATGACAATACGGCTGCCCGTCCGGCGGATCTCCCGGGGCAACAACAGGTGCCTGCGCTCGAGCCGGAAATACGTGCCGCGCTCGGCGACATACTGAATACCTCGTCGGAAGGGCTGGTCGAGGAAACCCGGAATGGTGTCACCAGCGTTGATCTGCAGGGGCGTTTCCAGACCGCGCCGGTGGCGACCATCGATGAGAACGGCAACATACAGATCACCGATTATTCCCACCTGCCCGCGGCAACGGCATCACCATGAAGTGCAGGATGAAAGGGCGGCTGCTGGGCGCAGTATTGAGTCTTTGCAGCCTGGGTGCACAGGCCACCCAGGTCATTATCTCTAACCTGGATGGTGCCGGGGAGGGCTTTAATGATCCAACAGTGGTCGCGCCGGTGGGCGGCAACCCGGGGACCACGCTGGGCCAGCAACGTCTCAATGTCTTCAGGCATGCCGCCAAAATCTGGGAAGCGGTTATCGGCAGCAGCGTTACCATTGTCGTTGACGCAAAATTTGATCCCCTGAGCTGTACTTCTTCACAGGCGGTACTTGGCTCTGCCGGCCCTGCCACTATCCATCAGAATTTTGTCAGGGTACCGGTCAGAAATACCTGGTACCCGGCGGCCCTGGCCAACAGTCTGACAGGATCTGACCTGGCTGCTGCTGCCGATGTTACGGCTACGTTCAATTCCTCGATCGATAACAATAACAACTGCCTCAACAACACCAACTGGTATTACGGGCTGGACGGCAACCGCCCCGGCGGCAGCATTGAACTGCTGGGCGTGGTGCTGCATGAAATCGGTCACGGTGTGGGTTTCCTGACCTTTATCGATATCAGTACCGGCACCAGGTTCAACAATACGAACGATATCTTCATGCTCAACCTGGAAGACCACAGTACCGGGCAGACCTGGGACCAGCTGACCGATGCGGGCCGGCTGGCATCCAGCACCGATACCGCTGATCTGCACTGGACAGGTCCCGCTGTCACAGCGCTGACTGCCGACTACACGGCCGGGGTCAACCAGGGGCACTTTCGCATGTATGCGCCGGGTACGCTGAATACGGGTTCGTCAGTTGCCCATTTCAGTAACGCCCTGGCGCCCAATGAACTGATGGAGCCGTTTGATACCGGCCCCAAATCCGGCCCCGGCCTGGCCTTGCAACTGCTGCAGGATATCGGCTGGACGGCGTTCGCCGATGCCGGGCCGGTGCTTGCCGTACTGGGCGATCAAAGCGCCATGGATGGAGAAACCCTGCCGGTGGGCATCCTGGTACAGGATAACGATACCCCGCTGGCCGGCCTCAGCCTCAGTGCCGTTTCGTCAGACGTATCGATTGTGGCGCCGTCCGGCCTGGTATTCAGCGGCAGCGGTAGTCAGCGCACCTTGTCGGTGACACCGGAAGTCGGCAGTTCGGGCAACGTAACAATCGACGTAACGCTGTCTGATGGTAGTAGCAGTGCAACTGAAAGCTTCACACTCAATGTGACACTGAACACCGCGCCGGTTGTGACCGTCACCAGCCCGGCCGATAACGCGATGTTCCTGGATACTGATTTTATCAGCCTGCAGGCCGGTGCCACGGATGTTGAGGATGGTGACCTGAGTGCCTCCCTGGCCTGGTCGTCAAGCCTGGACGGTGCGCTGGGCAACGGGGCCTCCCTCGCTGTTCAGTTGAGTGAGGGTGTGCATACGCTCACGGCAACAGTGACCGACAGCCTGGGCCGGCCGGGCAGCGCCAGCCTGACACTGACCAGTTACGGCAGCAGCGACACGGACACAGATGGCATGGCGGACAACTGGGAATTCTCCAGTTTCGGATCACTGGCTGAAATCGCTACGGATGACTTCGACAACGACGGCCTGTCAAATATCGATGAATTCAACCTCGGAACCACACCGACATTGCCGGACACTGACGGTGATGGCGTGACAGATGGTGATGAGGTCAATCTCTACGGCCTGGACCCCACGCAGTCCAACAAGGGCGACGTGGGCCCGCGCAATGCCCCGAACGGCCTCGTCAACGCCGGTGACCTGGTGGTTATGACGCGCCTGGTGACCGGTGTCGATCTGCCGACGGTGCTGGAATCGGCACTGGCCGATATCAACGGCGACAGCCAGCTGAATGTGGCTGATCTCCTGTTATTGCAGCAGGCGATACTGGCGGGCACGACACCCTGAGCAAAAAAACCGTCGCTGGGGTAAAATGGCGGTTTTGGTCAACCGGCACCACCCAGCATGAGCAGTATCACCGAAGAGGCGCAACGCCGCCGCACCTTTGCCATCATCTCCCACCCGGATGCGGGCAAGACCACGCTGACCGAAAAGCTGTTGCTGTTCGGCGGCGCGATCCAGCTGGCGGGCACCGTCAAGGGCCGCAAGGCGGCCCGCCACGCGACCTCGGACTGGATGACGATGGAGAAGGAGCGCGGTATTTCCGTGACCTCCTCGGTCATGCAGTTTCCCTACGGGGATGCCATGGTCAACCTGCTCGACACCCCGGGCCATGAAGACTTCTCCGAAGATACCTACCGCACCCTGACGGCGGTGGACTCGGCGCTGATGGTGATCGACGTCGCCAAGGGCGTCGAGCAGCGCACTATCAAACTGATGGAAGTGTGCCGCCTGCGCACCACGCCGATCTTTACCTTCATCAACAAACTGGACCGCGAGGGCCGTGATGCCATCGACCTGATGGACGAGGTCGAGGATGTGCTCGATATCAAGTGCGCCCCCATCACCTGGCCGATCGGCATGGGCAAGCGCTTCAAGGGTGTGTACCACATCGAGCAGGACCGGGTGTTCCTGTACCAGGCCGGTGACAACAGCAAGAAGCGCGATGCGACGGTTATCGACGGACTGGACAACCCGCAACTCGACGAGGTGCTGGGCACCCAGGCCGACGAACTGCGCGAGGAAATCGAACTGGTGCAGGGCGCCAGCCACAGCTTCGACAAGGAAGCCTACCTGCGCGGCGAACTGAGCCCGGTGTTCTTCGGCTCGGCCATCAACAACTTCGGCGTGCAGGAACTGCTGGATTACTTCGTCGAATATGCGCCGCCGCCGCAACCGCGCGAGACCACCACGCGCAGCGTCGAGCCGCACGAGGAAAAACTGACCGGCTTCGTGTTCAAGATCCAGGCGAACATGGATCCCAAGCACCGGGACCGGATTGCCTTCTTCCGTGTCTGTTCCGGCAGCTACACGCGCGGCATGAAGATGCGCCACGTACGCATCGAGCGCGATGTGCAGGTGGCCAATGCCATGACCTTCCTTGCCTCCGACCGCGGCCACGTGGAAGAAGCATTCCCGGGCGACATCATCGGCCTGCACAACCACGGCACCATCCGCATCGGCGATACCTTCACCCAGGGCGAGGAACTGAAATACACCGGTATCCCCAATTTCGCCCCCGAACTGTTCCGCCGCGCGGTGCTGAAAGACCCGCTGCGCATGAAAGCCCTGCAGAAAGGCCTCGAACAGCTCAGTGAAGAAGGCGCCACGCAGTTGTTCCGGCCGATGAAAAACAATGACCTGATACTCGGCGCCGTCGGTGTGCTGCAGTTCGAGGTGGTTGCCCAGCGCCTGAAAGATGAATACAAGGTTGAGTGCATCTTTGAAAATGTATCGGTGGCAACGGCACGCTGGATCGAGTGCGATGACGCGAAGATACTGGAACGCTTTCGCGAGAAGGCCTACGACAACCTGGCGCTCGACCAGGCCGGCGAACTGGTCTACATCGCGCCGACCCGCGTAAACCTGAACCTCGCCATGGAACGCCACCCGGATGTACGCTTCATGGCTACACGCGAAATCTGATCCACCCCGTCGTCTAGAGCACCAGTGCAGCAACCGTCGTAAAGAAGAAGAAAATCGCCAACGCCCGCCAGAAACCAACCGGGTTTCGTTCCATCAACGGTTGCTGGTTCAACTTGCTGTAATTCTCGTTCGGGTGCGAGAGCTCATAGACGAACTCCGACAACAGACTGTGGCGACGCTCCGGGTTGATGGAGACCGCTTTCATCAACGCGCCGTCAATCCAGGCAGGAACCGCCTTGTTGTGTTCGCGGACGGAAACGTACTTCACCTTCTTCAGGTTACGCTCGGTCAGCTCCTTCGAGTAAGGCAGCTTGCCGGACAGCATCTCGTAAGTAATCACACCCAGTGAGTAGATGTCAGAGCGGTTACTGCCGCCGTGGCCGCGCAGGTACTCGGGCGCCGTGTAGTTGCGCGTGCCAAGAATATTGTCACGCTGCAGCGGGGTGGTGATCTCCACGATACCGCCGATCTTGGTCGAACCGAAGTCGATGATCTTCACCACGCCGTGCTCATCGATCATGATGTTTTCCGGCTTCAGGTCCTGGTGGATCATTTCCTGCCGGTGCATGGCGCGCAGCCCGCGCGTGATCTGTTCCACGATATTGCGCACCTCGTCGAGCGAGGGTTGCGGGTTATCGTGCATCCACTGGCGCAGCGTTTTACCTTCAATATATTCGGTGACGTAATACAGGAACTGGCGGCGGCCGTGCGGTTCCAGCACGGTCAGCACATGCGCGCTGTGCAGGCGCTTGCCGGCCCACTCCTCGTTCAGGAACTGGTCGATATATTCCGGGTCATCCTCGTAATTGACCGACGGTGTTTTCAGCACCACCCGGGTATCGGTTTCCGTATCCAGTGCCAGGTAGACCTGGGTGCGGTTACTGGCGTGCAGCTCGCGCAGGATACGGTAGCCGTCCAGCACCATGCCAGGCTCCAGGGCCGGCGGGAAAGGCAGCTGGGTCAGCTTGCGGAAGAACTCGTGTTCGTCGCCTTCCGGCAGATCAGTGATATACAGCAGCTGCGCGCTCAGGTTGTCGTTGCTCTTGTTCAGCGCGGCCTTGCGGACGATGGTCTTTACTCCGTCCTCGGGGGTCTTCAGGTGTTCGAGCGCCAGGCGCTTGAGCGTGGTGTCATCGACAAAGTCGTGGATGCCGTCGGTGGTCAGCAGGTAGGCATCACCTTTCTCGACCACGAAAGAGTGATAATCGATGTCGAGGTTCACATCGATCCCCATGGCGCGGTTGAGATAACTCTTGTCGGCGTTGATCGTGACCCGGTGGTCGCGGGTCATCTGTTCCAGCTCATAGTCGCGCAGGCGGTAAATGCGCGTATCGCCGACATGGAACAGGTAAGCCGTGGTGGATTTGATCACCAGCACGCTGAGCGTCGTCACCAGCCCCTTCGAAGTGCCGTATTGCTGGTGCCCCTGGCTGTACAGCCAGCGGTTGAGCGCACCGAGAATTTTCTCGCCGGAAGTTTCCACCGTCCAGGAGTCAGGCGTACTGAAGTAGTCGTTAAGAAACCCCTTCACACAGGAGTCGGCCGCCTCGCGCCCGGCCTCACTGCCACTCATGCCATCCGCAATAACCGCCGCCACACCCTTGGACGTCAGCAACGACCCCTCGGGAATACGAATCCCGCACGAGTCATCGTTGCTTTCCTTGATCCCGGCCTCCGAATGCTGGCCGGCAATAACAGTAAGTTCAGACATGGCAGGACGATGTTACGGTAAAACGGGGTCAGAGCACATATTCGGCTAATATTAGCCTTGGCCTAGTTGACCTTGATCATTTGTACGGTGCCGTCGGGGAGGACTTCGGTCATGTGGCCTTCGGGTTCGTCGAGGAAGAACAGGACGGCGACCAGTACGGCGACGGCAGCGCTGCCGATGACCAGGAAAAACACGCTGGGTGCGACGAAGGATAATACTGTCAGGAAAGCCACGCCGCCGACGTTGCCGAAGGCACCGGCCATGCCGGCGATCTGCCCGGTGAGGCGGCGTTTGACCAGCGGGATGACGGCGAACACGGCACCGTTGCCGGCGTTGACGAAAATGGAGCAGAAGATGACGACGGCGACGGCCCCGGCGACTGACCAGCTGCTGTCGATATAGCTCATGAACAGATAACCGGTGGCGAGGCCCGCCATGATGACCACCAGCGAACGCTTGCGCCCGAAGCGGTCGCTGATCCAGCCGCCGGCCGGGCGCATCACCAGGTTCAGGCCGGCAAACACGGAAGCGATCAGGCCGGCCTTGACGATGGACAGGTCAAAGGTGTCCTGGAAGAACAGCGGCAGCATCGACACCACGGCGAGTTCCGAGCCGAAAGTCACCATGTACGCCAGGTCCAGCACGGCAACCTGTTTGAACTTGTAGCGCTCGATTTCAGGCACCGGCTTTTTGAAGACGTGCCCGTTGATCTGGTAGATACGGATAGTCTGGAAGATATACAGGCTGGCCAGTATCGCGTAGATGATATCCACCACCGCTGTACTGAGCATGCCGAGGTTGGCCGGGCTGAGTTTCCAGGTCAGTACCGCCAGCGCGGCGTACAGCGGGATATTCATGACCAGGTACAGGAAGAAATCGCCCGGGCTGGTGATTTCCAGCGCGCCGTTGCGCTTCGGCTTGAAATAGGTCGAGCCTTTCGGGGTATCGCTGGTGCTGAAGAAATACACTGCGGAGTAGAGCAACGCCAGCATGCCGGTGGAGCCGATGGCATAGCGCCAGCCGTCGTCACCGCCGAAGGCGAGCGCCAGCGTGGGCAGGATCAGTGCCGCACCGGCCGAGCCGAAGTTTCCCCAGCCGCCGTAGATGCCCTGTGCGACACCGGCCTGTTTGGCCGGGTACCACTCGGTGATCATGCGGATGCCGATCACAAAGCCGGCACCGGCGAAGCCGAGCAGGAAGCGCATCAGCGCCAGTTGTTCATAACTGTCGGCTACGGCAAAACCGAAACAGAGGAAGGCGGAGACGAACAACAGGCCCGAGTAGATGCGCCGCGGCCCGAAGGCGTCCACCAGCATGCCGATGATGATGCGCGCCGGGATGGTCAGCGCCACATTGAGAATCAGCAGGGTTTTAATCTGCTGGTCGTTGAGGCCGAAGGTGTCGCGCATGGCACCCAGCAACGGTGCGTGGTTGAACCAGACCAGGAAACTCAGGAAGAAGGCGAACCACGACAGGTGCAGGATGCGTGTCTTGCCGGAAAATGAAAATATCTTGAACCTCGAGTCTGAGTCTTGCATGACGCCGGTCGTCCCCGTTCGAATATGATTGTTGAACCCTTCAGCAAGGAGTGTGCCATGCAAGTTGAAGAGGTCGTTGTACAGGTACGGCCAGGTCCCCTGTGGAAAGCATGAAACGCCTGAAACACTGTCGTGGCCGTTATTTCACGCGACCCGGACAGGCGCGGGAAGACACGCTAACGGTCTGCGCTTTTGCTGAAGCGGAAAGGGGCGCAGCCTGTTGCGGATGGATATGGTGCGCCATGCTAAGGCATTAGCGTATAAGCATGCACTAATATAGTGCAGTGGGTGAGAGGGTGGTTCTGCGCATTACCCGGTGTTTTGTTCTATCTCTCTGTTAATAAAGTAAATAATAATGATTTTCCGGGCTGGCACGGCGCTTGCTAAATCTCCATCAACCCCAGACGTGGAAGCTATTCATGAAAGAGAAACTCGTTTTAATCGGTAATGGCATGGCGGGCGTGCGCGCGCTCGAAGAGCTGTTGAAACTGTCGCCCGACCAGTACGACATCAGCGTGTTCGGTGGTGAGCCCTACGGCAACTACAACCGCATCCTGCTGTCGCCGGTGCTGGCCGGTGAGAAGACCATCGACGAGATCATGCTCAACGACGAGCAGTGGTACGCCGACAACAACATTACCCTGCACAAGGGGAAATGGGTCGACGAGGTGAACCGTGCGCAGCGTGTCGTGCG
>DRNU01000224.1 GCA_011374975.1 Gammaproteobacteria bacterium
CGCGTTTACAGCTTCGAGTTCTTCCCGCCCAAGACGGATGCAGGGGCCGCCAAACTGCGCACAACACGCGATGAGCTGGCAAAACTCAAGCCTCGCTTTTTCTCGGTCACCTTTGGCGCCGGCGGCTCCACCCGCGAGCGCACTTTCGACACGGTTCGCGAAATACAGCATGACTCGGATATCGGCGCTGCACCGCACCTGTCCTGCGTCGGCTCGACAAAAGACAGCATCCGCGAAATTCTCGACCTGTACCGCAAGGAAGACATCCGCCATATCGTGGCGCTGCGCGGCGATCTGCCGTCAGGCATGGGCCTGCCCGGCGAGTTTCGCTACGCCAATGAACTGGTGGAGTTCATCCGTTCAGAAACCGGCGATCACTTTCACATCGAGGTAGCCGCCTACCCGGAATTCCATCCGCAGGCACCGAATGCACTGGCCGATATCAAAAATTTCAAACGCAAGGTAGACGCCGGTGCCGACAGCGCCATTACACAATATTTCTACAATGCCGATGCCTATTTCGGTTTTATCGACCTGTGCGAAAAACACGGCATCGACATTCCGGTCGTACCGGGCATCATGCCCATCACCAATTACACACAGCTGGCACGCTTTTCCGATATGTGCGGCGCGGAAATCCCGCGCTGGATTCGCAAACGCCTGGAGGCCTACGGCGACGACCGCGATGCGATCTGCGCATTCGGCACCGAACTGGTCACCGGCATGTGCCGGCGCCTGCTGGATGCCGGCGCCCCGGGCCTGCACTTCTACACCATGAACCAGGCCGGGCCGACCCGCGCCATCTGGGAACAGCTCGGTCTCGACTGACCGACCTGTTGCGGCGATGACCAAAACCGCACACCACAACGCCGGGCTCGCTGCACGCGACCTCTCGGTGGTCTGGCACCCCTGCACCCAGATGAAGGATCACGAGCAGCTGCCGATGATCCCGATCCGTCGTGGCGAAGGCGTGTGGCTGGAAGACTTCGACGGCAAGCGTTACCTGGACGCCATCAGCTCCTGGTGGGTCAACCTGTTCGGCCACTGCAACCCGCACATCAACGCCGCCCTGAAAACCCAGCTCGACACCCTGGAACACGCCATCTTCGCCGGCTTCACCCATGAGACGGCCATCGAGTTGTCCGAACAACTCGGCAAACTGACCCCGCCCGGGCTGGAACGCTGTTTCTACGCCGACAACGGTTCTTCAGCCGTCGAGGTGGCCCTGAAGATGAGCTTCCACTACTGGCTGAACCAGGGACAGAAGCAGAAGACAAAATTCATCACCCTGGAAAACAGTTACCACGGCGAGACCCTGGGCGCGCTGGCGGTCGGCAATGTTGAACTCTATAGAGACACCTACGGCCCGCTGCTGATGGACACCATCCAGGTACCTTCGCCCGACTGCTACCGGCGCGAAGCCGGCGAGTCATGCGCTGATTACAGCGAGCGCCTGTTCCGGCACATGGAACAGGCGCTGGAACGGCACAGCCATGAAGTGTGCGCGGTGATCGTCGAGCCGCTGGTGCAGTGCGCGGGTTCCATGCGTATGTACGACCCGGTTTATCTCACCCTGCTGCGCGAAGCCTGTGACCGGCACGGGGTGCATTTGATCGCCGATGAAGTGGCCGTCGGCTTCGGCCGTACCGGCACCCTGTTCGCCTGTGAACAGGCCGCGGTCAGCCCGGATTTCCTGTGCCTGTCGAAAGGTCTGACCGGCGGCTACCTGCCGCTGTCGGTGGTGGTCACCACGGACCCGGTCTACCAGGCTTTCTACGACGACTACCGGAACATGACCGCCTTCCTGCATTCGCACAGTTATACCGGTAACGCGCTGGCCTGCCGCGCCGCGCTGGCGACACTGGAGCTTTTCGAACAGAACGATACGCTTGCGCACAACCGTACACTCGCCGACAGCATGGCGCGTGCCACGCAGCATTTCCGGGACCACCCCAACGTGGCGGAGGTACGCCAGACCGGGATGATACTGGCTGTCGAACTGGTGCAGGACCGCGCCTCCCGCCAGCCTTTCCCCTGGCAGGAACGCCGCGGTCTCAGGGTATACCGATATGGCCTTGCCAACGGCATGTTGCTGCGGCCACTGGGCAACGTGGTCTATTTCATGCCGCCCTATGTGATTACCGAAGCGGAGATCGCACACATGACACGCGTCGCCTGGGAGGGTATTCAGCTGGCGGTCAGCGGTTAACATGCGCGTTTCGCGTTTCTACACCGGGCAGACGCTGGCAGAAGACACCCGCATCAGCCTGGACGGGGAAACCGCACACTATATTGCCCGCGTACTGCGGCTCGGACCGGGCGATGCGCTGATCCTGTTCAACGGCGATGGCAACGAATACCACGCCCGGCTCGAAAATGCCGACAAAA
>DRNU01000225.1 GCA_011374975.1 Gammaproteobacteria bacterium
GGGCGGATGCCGAGCCAACCGTCGGGCTTGACCGCCCGGATGATGACCGGTTTTCCGGCATGGTGGCTGCACAGATCGGAATCGGCTCGCCGGCTCTCAGGAACAGGGATGCGATGCCGGATTTCGCCAAACAGTACTTTGCCGGCCGCCTGTCCGCCCAGACCAAAAATGCCGAGGGCCTGCTGGCGATCCTGGATGACTATTTCCACATGCCGGCGACACTGGACCAGTTCGTCGGTGAATGGCTGGCCATGCCGGCGCATTCGCAGATGCGGCTCGGTATGTCGCGCCTGACCGGTTCACTGGGCGAGACGACCACGCTGGGGGAGTATGTCTGGGAATGCCAGCATAAATTCCGGCTCACCTTCGGGCCACTGAGTATGGACGACTACCAGCGCATGCTGCCCGGGGGCGCCAGTCTTACCGCCCTGATTGCGATTGTGCGTACCTATATCGGGGACGAATACAACTGGGACGTCTGCCTGATCCTGGACAAATCCGAAGTCAGGCCAACCTTGCTGGGTGAGTTCGGGCAACTGGGCTGGACAACCTGGATGTCTGACCAGGAACCGGAACACGATCCGCAAGACCTGTACCTGGACCCGATGCAGGAAGTGATTTGAAGTGGCGCGGGTAAGCGCCTGCGCAGGCAGTTCAAACAAAACAGAGTAGGAGTAGGGAAATGACGGAAATCAGCCGCACGGCACTGTTTGGCAAGTTAAACAAGGTGGCCTACAAGGCAATAGAGAGTGCAACCGTGTTCTGCAAGATGCGCGGCAATCCCTATGTTGAACTGGTGCACTGGTTGCACCAGATTCTCCAGGTCCGGGACTCGGACCTGCACCACATCATCAAACAGTTTGATATCAACCCGTCCACCCTGGTCAAGGATATGACCGATGCCCTGGACACCCTGCCCAGGGGGTCGACATCCATTTCCGACCTGTCGGTTCACGTCGAGGAAGCTGTGGAACGCGGCTGGGTCTATGGCAGCCTGATGTTCGGCGAATCACAGGTGCGTACCGGCCACCTGATGGTCGGTATTGTCAAAACACGGGGGCTGCGCAATGAGCTGCTGTCGATTTCAAAGGAATTCGACAAGATAAAAACCGAAACCCTGACTGAACGATTCGACGAAGTGGTCGCGGGTTCGCCCGAGGAAGGCATGGGTGCCACCGACGGCTTCCAGGCCGGTGGCGGGGCGGTTCCCGGTGAAGCCAGTGGTGCCATGCCGCCGGCGCAGATGGGCAAGCAGGAGGCGCTCAGGCAGTTTACTGTCGATCTCACCGAGCAGGCCCGCGAGGGGAAAATGGATCCGATTGTCGGTCGCGATGAAGAAATCCGTCAGATCATCGACATCCTCATGCGCCGGCGCCAGAACAACCCGATACTGACGGGCGAGGCGGGTGTCGGCAAGACCGCGGTGGTGGAAGGTTTTGCACAACGTATCGTGGCCGGTGATGTCCCGCCGCCATTACAGGATGTGATCCTGCGTTCGCTCGATGTCGGCCTGCTGCAGGCCGGTGCAAGCATGAAGGGGGAATTCGAACAGCGTCTGAAACAGGTGATCGAAGAAGTGCAGTCTTCGGAAAAACCCATCATCATGTTTATCGACGAAGCGCACACCCTGATTGGCGCCGGCGGTGCAGCGGGTACCGGCGACGCCGCCAACCTGCTCAAGCCGGCACTGGCGCGCGGTACCCTGCGTACCGTGGCAGCGACCACCTGGGCTGAATACAAGAAGCACATCGAAAAAGATCCTGCATTGACCCGCCGCTTCCAGGTTGTGCAGGTCGACGAGCCCAGCGAAGAAAAAGCCATACTGATGATGCGCGGTGTGGCGAGCGTGATGGAGAAGCACCACAAGGTTCAGTTGCTCGACGAAGCACTGGAAGCCTCTGTACGCCTGTCGCACCGGTATATCCCGGCGCGCCAGTTGCCCGATAAATCAGTCAGCCTGCTGGACACGGCGTGTGCCCGTGTGGCCATCAGCCAGCACGCGGTCCCAGCCGAGGTCGATGACAGCCGGCGCCGTATCGAAGCGCTTGAAAGAGAGCTGGATATCATCGGGCGGGAAAAGGCGGTGGGCGTCGATACCAGCCAGCGCGAGGCCAGTGCGGAAGAGAAACTGGCCGCGGAAAAACAGCGGCTGGAAGAACTGGATGGGCGCTGGAACGGTGAGAAGGCGCTGGTCGAACAGATACTGGAGCTGCGGGGCAAACTCAGGGGTCGGGTGGAGAAGGTCGAAGGCACCGACAGTGAGCTGGAGCAGGCAGCCGATGAAGCTGCCGAAGATGTGTCCGTCGATTCAGCCGACCCCGGTGAGGGGGAAGACAAGTTGTCCGGGGCCGAGCGGGAAGCCTTGCTTGAGGAGTTGAAGGTCCTGCAGGCCAAACTGCGCGAACTGCAGGGCGAGCACCCCCTGATTCTGCCCTCCGTGGATCAACAGGCCGTTGGCTCGGTGGTCCAGGACTGGACCGGTATTCCGGTCGGACGCATGGTCAAGAACGAAGTCGAGACAGTGCTGCACCTGGCCGACATCATCGAACAGCGCATCATCGGCCAGCGCCATGCGCTGGATATGATTGCCAGGCGTATCCAGACATCGCGCGCCAGCCTGGATAATCCCAACAAGCCTATCGGTGTGTTCATGCTGGCCGGTACTTCCGGTGTTGGCAAGACCGAAACCGCTCTGGCGCTGGCAGAGGCGCTGTATGGCGGTGAACAGAACATCATCACTATCAACATGAGCGAGTACCAGGAAGCACACACGGTGTCGACCCTGAAAGGCGCACCGCCCGGCTATGTCGGCTACGGCGAGGGCGGGGTGCTCACCGAGGCGGTACGTCGCCGGCCGTACAGCGTGGTGCTGCTGGATGAAGTGGAAAAGGCCCACCCCGATGTGCATGAAATCTTTTTCCAGGTGTTTGACAAGGGCTGGATGGAAGACGGTGAAGGCCGGGTTATTGATTTCAAGAACACCCTGATCCTCCTGACCACCAATGCCGGTACCGACCTGATTGCCAACCTGTGCAAGGACCCGGAGCTCATGCCCGATCCCGAGGGCATCGCCAAGGCACTGCGCGAACCCCTGCTCAAGGTGTTCCCGCCGGCGCTGCTCGGTCGCCTGGTGGTGATTCCCTATTACCCGCTCACCGACGAAATAATTGCTGCAATCGCCAGGCTGCAGCTCAAGCGCATCGAGAAGCGCATTATGGAAAATCACAAGGTGCCGTTCAGTTACGATGAGGATGTTGTCAAGCTGATTACCGAACGCTGTACGGAAGTCGAAAGTGGCGGGCGCATGATAGATGCGATCCTGACCAATACCGTTTTGCCGGAAATCAGCCAGGTATTCCTGACCCGGATGATCGAGGGCAAGCCGGCAGAAAAGGTACATGTCGGTGTAAGTGAAGGTGAGTTCTCATATACTTTTGATTAGTTGACGGCTATGTGTGCATGACACAGGGACTGGAATAATACTCAACTATCCGCTTTTTGCATCGAGCAAGCGTATCCGGGCGGCCGCCAGGAATGCGCCACCGTTAAAGAAAGGCCACAGGGGGTACGGGGTGGCCCTTCTCCAGGGGGCGTTGATCGACCTGGGCTACAAGCTGCCTCTTATAGAAGAGTCTGTTGAAATCAAGGATGCCTTCATGGGCGATTTCCACTGCCAGGGTCTGGCGAAAGAGTACAACGAGATCGGCTCTTTCAGTAAAACATTTGTCTGGAAGCATGGCGAAGCGATTCCTGCCGGGCAAATAACGCCGAAATCACGCTAGTGGAAAGCATGCGAGGGTCTATGAAAATATCTGGAATACTCATCCTGTCACTCCTGCTGGCACTGGTAGCGTGTGATGGGGCAAGCGATAAGGGAACCGGCACAATGAATACGATCAACCTCTCCGAATGGGAACGCAAAATGCACGTCACATTTCCCGAAGACACCCGGGCCCTGGGGCTTCGGGTCGAGCCCGGGATGGACGACGCAGCCTACCTGAAAGTGCGCATGCCGGTACGGGCCTGGGAGAAATTCCTTGAAGAATCCCCTGTCGATCCGCAGGATCTGGACACCGCAAAACGGTTCTTCCTCGGTGATGACGACGACTGGTGGGATCCCGGTAAACCGGCGGAACTGCCCACAGCCCAGGCGAACCTGCCGGATGGCAGTGTTTTAAATCTTGGTGTGGATCTGTCCGGGGCGACTGAGGCCACGGTTTATCTCATGTGGCACCAGCGTTGAGCCGGACAGCAGGTGCAGTGACTGGCGATGGAGATACCGGTGCCCGGCCTTACCATTGTCCGGCCAGTGCAGGGCTGGTTTCTGAAACAGACTGAAAACGTGGCAGTCGCACACTGTTGGTATTTTTCAGGCTGACCAGTGGTATCAGGCCCAGCTGCAGAATACGGTCTATTGCTGTCTCTGACAGAAAAACCTCGCTACACGGGGTGAGCGTCCATTCTCCGTTCTCCTGGTAGCTGTAGGCCGGTAACTCACCGATATCCTGCACGTCATCCGGTTGCATCCGCCAGCCCCGTTCGGTAAATGCCCGGGCGATCAACCGGGCGACGGCGAAGGCCGGGTTCCCCCACAGCAGCTGGTTTGTATTCCCGGGTTCTGTTATCTCCTCGAACGCAAACAGTTCAAGCTCGTCAGTGTTTTCACCATAGGGCAGGCGCATCAGCAGGCGCGGAAGTGCCAGCCCGATCCAGGGAGCGACCGGGCTTTGTCGCAGTGCCTGCCAGTTGTCTGATTCCTGTTCTGCGGGCTTCCAGTCACGCGGGTCCGGTGTCGCGGGGAGAGACCGGCAGCCGAGAATACCCGGGCTCGCGGCAGCCAGGAGCGGGCCCCCGGCCTGCGCTGCAACGGTGCCCAGTGCGGCAAGCACGGCAACATCTTCGGGGGACGCGTCAAAGGTATATGCCCCTACGATCAGTGACCAGGGTGAATTGCCGGGTGTTCTGCTGCCCTGCGTAACAAGCCGTTGAAACAGCCCGGACTGCTCCAGGTCATCACCGGCCTGTTGAAAATCGCTCAACAGTTCATCCCTGGAAACATCACAGGCGAACAGTTTCAGGTTTTCATCCAGCTCTGTACGTCTTGCCAGGAAATCAAGCCCGCGCCACAGGGCTTCCAGGGCCCTGAATTCAGGATGCTGCAGGATTTGTCGCATCAGGTCACTGATCGCGTCTTCGGCGGCAGTCGTGTAGACGCGTTGTTCCGGTGCGGTTTCCGGTACTATCTGGTCTTTAATGGCTTCGCTGATCAGCTGTTCAACAGCGGAATGCGCATGCCGGGCGGGAGGGGATTCTTCTGTTGCAGCCGAACGGCCCAGAAGGCGTTCAAAGGTCGCGCTGTCGTCTTCCCCGCTGGCTGCAACTGTTGAGCGGGTTGACTCCTGCGTGGAGTTTGCAGTGATTGGCGGGCGGTGTATGGCGCGCAGTTGTGCGGCAGCTTCCGGGAATGTTGCGTTATCCGACAGGCGCCGGACGATATCACGGAGTTCGTCAAAGACCGGCAGCCGCCGGTACAGACTGTCGGGATGGAAATCATCCATGGCCGAAAAAGTAACCGGCACCATCAGGCCATTCTCCAGCTGCAGGTCGAGTGTGGGCGTGAACTGCCCGGGCAGTTGGTCCAGGCTGTCGGGGTCAACCGGGTAGATCCGGCGTTCAGGCAGCGGGGTTCCTTCAGGCCGGGTCGATGAGGCCGAAAAATTGCCCAGTACCAGAATCTGCATGGGGTCAGTCTCGCGGGGAGCGGGTGTTCCGCGCGACGAGGAAAACCCGAAGCTGAATTCGATACGACCACCCATCTGGTATTCTCCCTGTTATGAATATCTGCGAGTGTAGACGCAATTGCCGGTAAAGACATCAGGCTGTCAGGCCCGGTATCGCTTTATTAAACGGTCAATTGGCATATAATTAAACTGATAAGAAGCGTAGTGAAGTCCCGTATGCTGACCAGCCGGATCGGCCCAGTAATTAAGAATATGCGGAATAACTAACTATTAAGAACAGGACGGATTCCCCCATGGCCAATACACGCCCCCTGACATTTAAAACGCCGCTTAAGGATGAACTGGCCATAACCTCATTGCAGGGGCATGAATCTCTGGGGCGCCTCTTCCAGTATGACCTTGAACTTTTCAGCCTCAACGAAGAAATCAATATCGACGATATTCTCGGGCAGGCTGTCACCGTGCATTTCGATGCCGGTAGCGATGAGGAGCGGTACTTCAACGGTATTGTCAGCGCCTTCTCGCAGACCGGGCAGGTGGAGGATGGCGGTGCGACCTATCAGGCGACGCTGCGGCCCTGGCTATGGTTCCTGACGCGCGCCGCGGACTGCCGTGTTTTCCTGCAGATGTCAGTGCCGGACATTATCAAACAGGTTATCAAGGACCAGGGATTCAGCGATATCAGGGACGAGCTGACCGAGAAGCACGAGGCCTGGGATTTCTGCGTTCAGTACCGCGAGACAGACTTCAACTTCATCAGTCGCCTGATGGAAGAAGAGGGGATCTATTATTACTTTACCCATGAGAAAGACAAACATATTCTCGTGCTGGCGGATTCCGGGAGTGCCCACGAGGCTATCCGCAATGATGCGGTCATGTACTACGCTGTAGCGGGTTCCAACCTGAGAAGCGAACAGTGCGTGTCCTCATGGTTTGTCCGTCGCGAAGTGCAACCGGGTGCCTATGCATTAAACGACTATGATTTCAGACGGCCGAAGGCCGCCCTCAGAGTGCGCGAGCAGATACAGAAAAAACACGCCGGTTCGGAGTATGAAATCTACGACTACCCGGGGGAATACGCGGACCGTTTTGAGGGGAGTAAAGGCGAATACGCGGATCTTCGGATCCAGGAACTGCATGTTCAGCAGGACCGGGCCGAGGGCATAACCGACCTGCGTATCATGTCCACCGGTGGCCTGTTCAAGCTGGACAACCACCCCAGGAAAGACCAGAACAAGGAATACCTGGTCACCGATACGGTCTACGAGATTTCCCTGTATGGCGACTCGGGTGGCGGGAATGAAATGGTGTACCAATGCCAGTTTACGGCCATTGACAGCCAGACACCGTTCCGCCCGGGGCGTGTAACACGAAAACCCGTGGTACAGGGACCGCAAACCGCGGTGGTCGTCGATGATGCCGCCGACGAATATGGCCGGGTAAAAGTCCGGTTCTTCTGGGACCGGGACGAGGATGATTCCTGCTGGGTGCGTGTCTCGCAGAATTCGGCGGGCATGGGCTGGGGCAGCATGTTTGTCCCGCACGTCGGGCACGAGGTTATTGTCAGCTTCCTGGAAGGGGACCCGGACCGGCCGATCATTACCGGGCGGGTCTACAATGCCGAGAACATGCCGCCCGATCTCTGGACCGGGGGTATAGACAACAGCGTGATAACAGATCACGTTGAGAACAAGATCAACCTGGACGGGGCGGGTACGCCGATAATCCATATTACCCAGCCGTCCGGTAATGAAATCCTGATGAATGATGACGAAGGGATTCAGGTCAGGGACCACTATGGCAACGAAATTGTCATGGATGCGCAGCAAGGTACGATCAAGATACGTTCTCCCAGCCATGAATCTGTTTTTATCCTGGGTCAGAGCCTCTACTTTTCAACGGACAGCGATGCGAAAACCCTTGTAAAGGGTAATGAGACCAGGCTGATTTCGGGAAAGCTTGAGACAAAGATACTTGATTTTACATCAGAGACTTTTGTTGGCATGAAGCACTCGCAGTCGCTTGCCGCCACGTATGATACTTTCATTGGCCTGAAAACCGCCACATCCATGGCAGTCGATATATCCGGGAACAAGGATATAAAGGTTTTCAAGGATAAAAAAGTCGAGCACACGCTTGACGAGTACATGAAAGTGGCCGCGAAGCAATATGTGAAGTTCAACGTCGACGGTGAGTCTTCGGAGCTGCACCTGACAAAGACAGCCGCGCTTACGGCATCCGGGGCATCCTCCATTGAAATCAAGAAAGATGCCGAAATCATTATTTCGGGCAAGAACAAGGTGAATGTGAATGGCCCCGACCAGATCACATTAAGCGCAAAGAAAGGCGAAGTAAAAATGAAGGCAGGCTCCAAGGGTATCAAGCTGAATACAGGTGGCAATGTGACCGTCAGCGGATCAAAGATCAACATCGGTTAAACGCGGGCGCCGTATGCCATGCCCACCGGGAAGGATGTTCAGGAAGAATCGACTTGGAAATATATAATTGTACAGATTATCAGTTCGCTATCCTGAATGGTCGCCTGGGGTTTCCGGGTCATAGCGCGACTTTTATCGTAAAGGGCTGTTTTCAGTTAAACAATAACGGGACAGTCCAGCCTGTCGAAGAACAGATTTTTCCAACAGGCGATGAATACTACCCGGATGACGATGAGCAACAGGGCAGTATTCGCTATCCCTCTGATTTCTCATATTTCAAGGCGCGGGCTGACATGGGGGTGGTCGGGCATTGTTATGCACCGTCCGGGACTGTGGTCACTTCCAGTGCGGTCAGGGTCGCAATCAATGACCGGGCCAGGGAACTGCACGTGTTCGGCGACCGCTTCTGGGAGCGGAAAATGGGTGTTCTGGGTGTAACAGAACCGGCACCCTTTGAAAAAATGGAGTTGCGCTACGAAAACAGCTTTGGTGGACAGGGCTTCGAAGCAAACCCGGCAGGCAAGGGCGTGGCAAAGGTCGCGCTGGAAAACGGGGCGACTGTCTGGCCGTTGCCCAACATAGAAAACCCGCAGCAACGGATCGGCACTCCTGATCACAGGCCGGAGCCGGCCGGTTTCGGACCTTTGAACGCGACCTGGCAGTATCGCAGGCAGAAGCTCGGCACGTACGATAAAAAATGGCTCGAGAACAAATGGCCCTGGTTTCCCGATGATTTCGATTCGGGTTACTTTAACGCCGCGCCACCGGCACAGCAGCTGGATACTTACCTGAACGGCGATGAATCACTGCAGTTTGTCAACATGCACCCGGAGATTGCGGATTACCGTACCCGGTTGCCGGGGCTCAGGGTGCGCTGTTTTACACGTACACATTCCGCGGATCCCGCCATCGGCAAGTCTTTCCAGGAAATAGCCATGAACCTGGATACGCTCTGGGTCGATATGGATGCTGAACAGCTGGTGCTGGTATGGCGCGGCTGGTCCCGGGTGGATTCCGGTGAAATGGAGGATATCCAGGATATCCTGGTGCTCGCCGAAGCCCTGGACGGGCAATCAATGGAAGTGGAGGACTGTTACGCGGTGCTGAATCAATGCATAGCGGAACTGGACCAGGACATGGAGGAAGAAGAACCGGAAAGGTCCGCCGTGCCTGTAGAAGCAGAACCGGCTGTCGATATCGACGGGATTATTGCCGGTGCAGAGGCGACTTCCAGGCAGGCCATGATCGATGCGGGAGTAGACCCGGACAATCTGCCGCAGCCTTCCGATGCAGACAAAAGAAAAGAAGCCGAGCTTCTGGCTGAGCTGGGTATAGAACGGCAGGAGGAAAATCCCCTGACACGAGAACACATTGCAACACGCGTTCTCAACCGGGAAAGCTTTTTCCAGGAAGATTTAACGGGCCTGGAACTCGGCGGTATTGATTTCAGCGGGATCGATTTGCGTGAAACGAATTTGTCCGGGATTGACCTGAAGCACAGCAACTTTTCATCAGCAGACCTGACCGGCGCGGTATTGAATGGGGCGGACCTGTCACGGGTTGATTTACAGGCCGCCTGTTTGCGTGACGCGGACCTGACGGGGGCGTTGCTGACCGAGGCGAACCTGGCCGGCGCGAACCTGGAGGGTACGGTGCTCGAATCCTGCAACTCGCAGTCGGCGAATTTTGAAAATGTCCAGGCGGCGGAGGCTGATTTCAGCAATGCCAGGCTGCGCGGGAGCCGGTTTTCCCGGGCCGTTTTAACGGCAGCATCTTTTGAAGAAGCCGATCTCAATCACACAGTGATGACGGGGGCACAGTTGCAGAATGCCAGGTTTGACAAGGCCACGGCAATCTACGCGAATTTCAGCGGGTCTGATATGACCGGTGCACGGGCTTCGGACAGTTGCGACTTCTCGGGTGCGGTACTGGGCGATTGCCAGCTGGAGGGGGCGAACTTTGAAGGCGCCCGGTGTATTCAGACTGATTTTTCCTATGCGGATATGCACGATGTCAATCTCATCGGCGCTGATCTTAAAGATGCGAACCTGACTTGTGCCGATCTGCGGCAGGCGAAACTGGCCAAGGCCGGCCTGGAGAATGCCAGCCTGGTGCAGGCCAACCTTTATGAGGCGAGCCTGGAACAAGCCGTGCTGGAGAAAACGGATTTCCGTGGCGCGAACCTGTACGCGGCTGAATTCCTTGACGCTGAAATTTCGCATTCAGATTTTGAGCAGGCGAATCTGAAGATGACCAAGCTGGAAAGGACCGGGTAGCGGCTATGGCTATTGTTCGTTCTGCTGAAGAGCTTGAAGCCTTCCTGAAATCCGGAGACGGGCCTGGAGGCTCGGTATTTTACGGGATCCGGGTGAGCGGGGCAGAGCTGTCAGGAAGATCACTCAACGAAGTCGTTTTCGATAACTGCAATCTCGAAGGCGCGGATTTGCATGAGGCTGCGCTTGGCGCCACGGTGTTTGACCGAACCGCCCTGGGGCGTGCAAACCTGGAGAACGCGGATATGTCAGGGGCGATTCTAAACAACTGCTCGGGTGACGGTGCTGTCTTTGATCGTGCAAACCTGACAGGCTTAATGCTGCGCCGGGGCACGTTGCCTGTCACCAGCAGCGCTGAAGTCCTGTATTCCTTCGCTGATTTCAAGGTCGATGACGAGACTGCACAGTCAATGCGGGACTCGGGTGTGCTTGGCTTCGGTAGCGGCAGTTCCAGCCTGAAGAACGCATCCTTCCGGCAGGCATCCCTGTCGGGTGCCGTTTTCGAAGGCACCGACATGCGTGGTGCGACTCTGGAAGGTGCCTCCTGCGAGGCTTCGATTTTAAGGGAATGCACGGTTTCGGAATGCAATTTAGGCGCTGCTGTCCTGAACGGTACGGTTTTCGAAGACTGTATTCTGGACGGTTCGGGTTTTATGCATGCGCAGATGCAGGGAACCGAATTCCGCCGGGTGAAGCTTGACGGCGTCGATTTCAGCGATGCTGTTTTTGACGGCGTACTATTTGATTCGGTAGACCTGTCGAACCAGAAGACATTGCCGCGGAAACTGGACCGGTGCCGGTTTATACAATGCAATCTCCGTGGCCTGGATCTGTCCGGGTGTTCCCTGTCCGGCGCATACTTTGAGGATTCTGACCTGCGCGATGTTTCATTGCGGGAATCCGGCCTTGAAGAAGCCGGCTTTTATAACTGCGAGTTGACCGGGATTGATTTGAGCGGCATGGATCTGTCGGAATGCGATTTCTCCGGGACGGATCTGCGTGGCGCCGGTTTCAGGGCTTGCCGCCTGGCGGGAACGGATTTTTCCGGGGCCCGGCTGATGAAGGCGGACTTTTCCGGGGCCTGTATTGACAGCGCCTGCTTTGTGGCAGCGGATATCTCGGGCGCTTCTTTCCAGGATGCGACAATTATGGCGTCAGAGATGGACGATGTGGTCACCCGGCAGGCCAACCTGACGCGCACACGCATCGAAGAGACATCCCTGTCAGGTGTGGATTTTACCGGGATGATTGTTTACCAGACATGCTTTCGGCTGTGCAACCTGAGCAATAGCAACTTTAAAGGCATGGACCTGGGCGGCTGTGACTTTTCGGATGCCGATATGACTGCTGCCGATCTCAGTCTGGCCTGCCTGGACAGGGCCAGCCTGTTCCAGGCCACCCTTGCGGGTGCCAACATGCTCGGGAGTTCACTGCGCGGCGCCAACTGCCATACGGCCAACTTCAGCGGGGCAAACCTGGAGCGGGCCAAACTGCACGGCGCCGATTTGCGTTGTGCCTGTTTTGCAAAGGCAATGGCGAAGGGGGCATCCTTCGCTGATACCAGGCTGGAACGGGCGGAATTCAGCGACGCCAATTGCGAAGACGCCGACTTTCGGAATGCCGGGCTGGTCTATGGTGATTTGTCCCGGGGTATATTCAGCAGAGCCGGTTTTTCCGGTGCAAATCTTGCCCAGGCAAACTGCCACCTGGCTGAGACCGGTCAGGTTGACTGGCAGGGCGCCAACAGGAAGCTGGTAGAAGGTACCAATAACGATCTGGCACAGGCCGAGAGCTGGGTTCCACCAAGACCCCGGCCCGTTGAATAGGGAAACACTATGGAAAATATAAGACCGATTTCACAGAACACATTACCGCGCGATTTTGTCGGTGTCGGCAGCATTACATCGGTTCCGGATGAAGCACCCTATTGCATGCTACAGGTGGTGTTTCAGTCAAGAAGCCTGGAAGTCCTGGCTACCCGTGCCGACGGGCTCACCGAAAGGCCCGCTGTCGGCGATCGCGTGCTCTGCGCCAGCAGCGCCGACGGGACTGTGTACATTACAATGATCCTGGAGAAAGCCGGCCAGACCGGGTCGGACGGTACAACGCTTGAGCTGGACGGGGAAACCCGGGCCAGGGTCGTTTCCAGGAATGGCGGTCGCATCCTGGCGGTCCACAACAAACGTGGCGAGTTGATCTTTGAATACGACCCGGACAGTGACAGGTCCCGTGTGATTATGGCGTCCGGGGGGCTGGATGTTGCGGCACCGCAGGGCGATATCCGGTTCAGCGCCGGGGGGCGGATACAGCTCGAAAGCCGTTGCGTCGAAATGCTTGCAGGAGGGACGGCGGGTACACAGGAATCCAGGCTCAGCCTGGGCCAGTTCCGGACCGAGCTGCATAGCGCGAGCCTCGATATCAAGTCTGCCCGCAGCAGGCTCGAACTGGATGAAGTCGACTATGTCGGCAAGCAGCTGTCGAGCCGTGTGTCGAGAGGGAAACTGCACTGGGGCAGGCTCGAAACCCTTGTCGACACCCTGATTCAGAAAGCCCGGACCAGTTTTACCAGCGTCGAAGAACTCAGCCAGACCCGGGCCGGCCGTATGCGCATGCTGGTCGCCGGTGCTTTCAGGTTGAAGGCGCAGCGGGCAAAACTGAAGACAGACAAGAATGTCGATATCGATGGAGAGCGGATCAACCTGGGTTGATACCGCAAAGGAGAGCTTTATGGTCGCCATATTCCCCGCATCCACCACGGCAGGCGGAAACTGTTTCGCCATGCCGGACACATGCCTGACGCCGGCGCCCCCCGCGCCCCCGGTGCCGATCCCCTATCCCAATACCGGGATGGTTAACCAGGCGAAAAAAACTGCCACCAAGGTGAAATTCGCCGGCAAGCCGGTGGTGACCAAAAAGTCGGAAATTTCCAGGACCATGGGTGATGAGGCCGGTGTCAACAAGGGGGTGATGTCCGGTATGAACATGGGCAAGCTGACTTATAAGATGGGTACCAGCAAGGTGAAAATAGAGGGTCAGGATTGTATCCGGCTTACCTCCATGTGCGGTCATAACGGTACCAGCGCCAATATGCCTGCCGGGGTCCAGGTTGCCCCGAGCCAGACCAAGGTGATCGTCGCGCCATGAGTGCTTCGTCACTTGTCGTGGTGCTGATGGTGTCCGGCTTCGTCGCCTTCGCGCTTGCCGCGGAGTACTACTTCTACATGGATTTTACCGGGCGGGGGTGGAAACAGGCCCGCAACGAATTTCCCCCGGTTGCAGCGCGCCTTGGCCTGTCGTTAAAAGAGGCGGCGTACGATTACGAGATAGGAGAAATAAGCGGGGATTACCGGGGCTATAAAGTCAAAGTCATGCCCGATAAAGGCGCGCGGATCGAGCTTGATATGGACCATTCCGCGAATATCGACCTGGATACGGATGCTGACGGACAATCCGGATCAAAAACCGGGTTTCAGACAGTAAACTTTGACGCGCCGGTATTGAATCACTATTTCAAAACGCGGTTTGCTAGGGCTGACGTTGCCGAAAGACTGGCGAAATCAGGCGAACTTGCGCGTTTTATCGAACAGTTCAGGAGTCGGTGGGGACGCCAGGTTATGCGGCTGCGGGTGGAGAACGGCTTTATACGTTGTTCCTTCCCGCATGGCAGACAGCGCTATATCCCGTCACAGCTTATCGAGCCGATTCTAAAAGACCTCGCAGACCTGGCAGATATCCTCAAGTCTCTCTAGGGCCGCAAAAATATCCCGGTAGTGTGTATGATTGCCTTACGGGCGGACAGCGGGTGCCGGAGAACAAAAACCGGTAAAGCCCCCGGGAAATTTTCCGATAACTTAACGGTAAATCCGAGAATAATGTTTAGGCATTTGTTGTAAGTAGCAGAATAATCTGGTAAAAGATACTAATGCAAATTAGACTATGCATCGGCCGGGTTCAATCTGCGGTCAAAAAATATATATGAAAACAATAAGTAACATAATAACACTGCGCAGCTTGCCCCCGACGTATTTGCATACCGGCAAGCGTGTGTCGTCGACCTCGATGCATGGGCGCGGCAGTGTTACCAGGCGGGCTCCAGGGTTGGCGATGCCACGAAATCTGTATCCGGGGGGGCGGTAATGGCCCACGCAAGAGTTGTCGAAGTCGATTATTACCAGCTTGTTGAGAACCTGAAGAAGGCCTCCAACGCCAACGGTCTGATCGAAAAAGCCGACAAGGAAAAATGGAAAGCCTATATCACTGAAAACAGGATCCAGGACATCAAGCTGGAGGCTTTCGGCAAGGTCAAGTTCATGGCCGGCAAACCCCGGCTTGCGGCGATCGTCACGGGTGGAAGCTGGGACGGTTGCTACGTGTATTCCAATGAAGATGAAGCTGCCCTGAAGTGGGAGGCAGCGGAATAATACCGGCTGTCAGGGCAGTTCCAGAACGATACTGTCGGGCAGCTTGTTCGGATCAGACCCGATAAGCGAACTGTTGGCCGTATACAGATCTATCCAGCGGCTGGAATCTCCATACATTTTCAGGGCAATGCTGCCGAGCGTGTCTCCGGGCTGAACGCGGTATGTTTTGTCCATTCCCTGTGTGGTTGTTTTCCGTGTTTGCGGCATTGCAGGTTGTCTGGCCAGGGCTGTCTTTTTCTGCAGGCAGCGATTGCTTGCGCTGACCGCATTGGCGTACTCGGTTCCCAGTTCCGCCTGTTTCCAGTCCACGATATTGGTAATCCAGCCAATTTCGTAACCGCCTTCCATCAGCCCCATGCCGTCCTTGCCGGCATCACCCGCCAGCAGGCACATGTCCATGGTGGTGCCGTCAGTATGGTCGTAAGGGCCCCACAGGCCGGCTGATACGAAGGGCGTCGGGCCCTGCGTGTAGTCGCGGATACGGATAATTTTCCCGTTTTCCGGGAAGTCGAACTGCAATATCTGCAACTCGTTGCCTTCATAGACATGGAACGTGTAACCGCCGCATTCGGCGGGTGCCCTGAAATCGTAAACAGTCAGCATCAGGTTGGCGGGCTTGTTCGGCAGATTGAGTGCGCGGTTACTGATGATCGCCGGGCTGCTGGTGCGCTTGATCGTATTAATCAGCGCAATGACGTCGTGTTTGTCGCCATAGGGACCGGAGATATACCGCTTGTCGTCCAGTACGATGTAGCGGCGTTTTTCGCCGTCATCATCGAGGCCCAGTTCGACTATTTCGAAGGGGGTCTGTGGCGGCTTGTTGGCGGGCACGCTGGTGCAGGCACTTGCCAGCAGAAGGGTGCAGAGCGTACCCAGGCGGATGAACTTCCCGGTTGTTGACACAGTGTCGGTCTCCTTCGACGCGATGACGTGAGGCTAGCCTGTTGTTGGTGTGCCGTCAATTGATGCGGTGGAGAAGGGGCTCGGCATAGAAAGGCCCGGCACAGCCGGGCCTTTCGGGGCGCTGTCGCTATAAGACGACAGACTTATTTCTGAACCAGGGTGTTTCCCGTGTTGTCCAGGCTGGCACAGTTTCCTGCCGTGTAAATGCTTGCGGAATAGGCGCGGCCATACTCGCTGGTCTTGGCCTGCGGTATTTCCGCGACGGTGCCGACCACGAAAGATGCCTTGACCAGGCCAAATCCTTCATCACTGCCATTGCTGATTACAACGTGCATGGGCGCCGGGTCGTTGATGACCTGGTCGTAGGGACCCCAGAGCCGCGGTGCGGAATAGGGGCTGCCGCCGGCAAGCAGGTCGAATACGACCTTGCCGTTGCTGTGAAAGCCGAGTGCGCTGAAGTTCTTGCCTTCATAATAGCTGAAGGTCTGGCCGCCACAGGCAATCGGGAAAGTCAGGTCATAACGCTGGATGACCCGGTTTTCGCTCTTGTCGGGTATGTGCAGGCCACGGCTGCTGATCGCGTGCCTGGCGCCGTGATAACGTACCATGCTTGCCACGTTGATGATGGCGGCGGTTTCGCCGTAAGGCGTGGAGGTAAAGCGGTAGCCTTCCGAACGTACCGGCAGATAGTGGCTGGCGCCGTAGACCATATCCACGGAGCCTGTCGCGAGCGCGGTGGCCGGCAGGGCGATACCGGTTGCCAGCAGCAGGCAGACAGAGTTGATGAGTTTGGTAAAATTGCGGCGCATAGTGGTCACCTCGTGCTTTGCAATTGTGTAGCCAGTCCGGGGATGTTGATGCCGGATTGTGCTGTTAGCTGGCTCCTGCCAGGGGATATCCTTTCTATAACCCCTGTAGCGGCGACGGGAGCGGGAAGATAAGCCGCCCGATGTGCCGGCCGGCTGCCCGGGAGGGTGCCATCCAGTTAAGGTGTGCAGGAAGGAATGCGTGTTAATTGATTGTTTCTATGGGTGAGCCAGCTTGTTTCTGGCAAAATTCCGGGCCAAAGGCCCGTCTGGAGAGTGTGTGAAACCGTTCACACTTCCGGCAAGTAGCCGGGAACACTAGATGCGTATTGCCTGTGGCGTTGAATATGACGGCAGCGGTTTTCATGGCTGGCAGCGTCAGCCGCACGCGCGTTCGGTCCAGGAGGATATCGAAACTGCCCTGTCGAAAGTGGCCGACCACCCGCTACAGGTGGTCTGTGCCGGGCGCACGGATGCCGGTGTCCACGCCACCTGGCAGATCATCCACTTCGATACCCGCTCCGAGCGCAGCGAACGTTCCTGGATGCTGGGCGCCAATGCCAACCTGCCGGCTGATGTGCGCCTGTTGTGGGCGCGCGCTGTGGATGACGATTTCCACGCTCGTTTCTCGGCGCAGGCACGCAGTTATCGCTATGTCATTTTTAACCGCGAGGTGCGCAGTGCGCGACTGAGGCACCAGGTAACATGGCAACATCAATCGCTGGACAGCGAACGTATGCAGGAAGGTGCCCGGCACCTGCTGGGCGAGCACGACTTTTCCTCGTTCCGCGCCCTGGCCTGTCAGGCGCACAGCCCGGTACGCACCATCCGGCGCCTGGCATTGGCGCGGCACGGTGATTACCTGTACCTGGACGTGGAAGCCAATGCTTTCCTGCACCACATGGTGCGCAACATCGCCGGTGTGCTGATGGCGGTGGGGCGTGGCGAGCAGGCCCCGGACTGGGTGCGCGAGATCCTGGAGCGGCGCGATCGCCGGCAGGGCGGGGTGACCGCCCCGGCCACCGGCCTGTACCTGGTGGGCGTGCAGTACCCGGCGCAGTACGGGATTGCAGCACAGGGCGCAGTACCGGCGTTTGGCTAGAACGTCGCCAAAATTCCCGAAACAGGCCGCTTTCTGCTAACATGCACGTTTTACTTTGCCTGCCTTGTGGATCGATGCGAACCCGCGTGAAAATCTGTGGAATCACCCGTCCCGAAGACGGCCACGCGGCGGCGCAGGCGGGCGCGGATGCCATTGGCCTGGTGTTCTATGCCAAAAGCCCGCGCTACGTGGAGCTGTCGCAGGCACAGGCGATATGCCGGGCGTTGCCGCCCTTTACCAGTGTCGTGGCGCTGTTCGTCGATGCGCCGCGTGAACAGGTCGAGCAGGTGCTGCGTGCCGTGCCGGTGGATATCCTGCAATTCCACGGCAATGAAACTGCGGAGCAATGCACGGGTTTCACACGCCCCTATATCAAGGCCGTCGCTATGCAGCAGGGCAGTGACCCGCTGCCGGTCATGGCGGCGCATCCTGCGGCCAGCGGTTTTTTGCTGGATGCCTGGCAGCCGGATACACACGGCGGCGGCGGTGTGGCCTTCGACTGGGCGCAGATGCCGCGCAGCGCTGACCGGCCGCTGATCCTGGCCGGAGGTCTGACACCGGACAATGTCAGTGCCGCCATTGCGCAGACGCGGCCTTTTGCGGTGGATGTCAGCAGTGGTGTCGAGCAGGAAAAGGGCATCAAGTCCGCGGACAGAATTGAAGCATTTATACGAGGTGTAGAACGTGGTGACGCAGGTCAAATCAACGGCTGATTCGGTTCCCCTGACCGAGTTGCCGGACGCCAACGGGCACTTTGGCCCCTACGGCGGGCGCTTTGTCGCAGAGACATTGATGGGGCCGCTGGAAGAGTTGCGCGCGGCCTATGAAAAGTTTTGCCAGGACCCGGATTTCCAGGCCGAGCTGGACAGCGACCTGGCGCACTTCGTGGGCCGCCCGTCGCCGCTGTACCACGCCGAGCGCTGGAGCCGGGAGCTGGGTGGCGCACAGATTTACCTGAAGCGTGAAGACCTCAATCATACCGGTGCGCACAAGGTCAACAACACCGTGGGTCAGGCGCTGCTCGCCAGGCGCATGGGCAAAAAACGCATTATCGCGGAAACCGGCGCCGGCCAGCACGGTGTGGCAACGGCCACCGTGGCGGCGCGCTTCGGCATGCAATGCGTGGTGTACATGGGCGCCGAGGATATCCAGCGCCAGGCTATCAACGTCTACCGCATGCGCCTGTTGGGCGCCGAGGTGGTGTCGGTCGAGTCCGGTTCGAAGACGCTGAAAGACGCGCTCAACGAAGCCATGCGCGACTGGGTGACCAATATCGACGATACCTTCTACATCATCGGTACCGTGGCCGGTCCGCATCCCTACCCGGCCATGGTGCGCGATTTCCAGACCATCATCGGGCGCGAGGCGCGTGCGCAGATATTGGAACAGGCCGGGCGCCTGCCGGACGGTCTGATTGCCTGTGTCGGCGGCGGTTCGAACGCGATCGGGCTGTTCTATCCTTTCCTCGAAGATACGGATGTCGCCATGTACGGTGTCGAGGGCGGAGGCGACGGTGTCGACAGCGGCCGGCACGCCGCACCCCTGTGCGCCGGGCGTCCCGGTGTGCTGCACGGCAACCGCACCTACCTGATGGAAGACGCGGACGGCCAGATTATTGAAACCCACTCAGTGTCCGCCGGGCTCGACTACCCGGGCGTCGGCCCCGAGCATGCATGGCTCAAGGACAGCGGCCGGGCGCAGTATGTCGCCGCCACCGATGAACAGGCACTGCAGGCCTTCCATGAACTGACCCGCGTCGAGGGCATTATTCCTGCGCTGGAATCCAGCCATGCGCTGGCCTACGCCGGGCAACTGGCGCCGACCCTGGACAGTGACAAACTGCTGATCGTCAACCTGTCCGGGCGTGGCGACAAGGACATCCACACGGTGGCCGGGCTGGAAGGAATCAAGGTATGAGCCGTATCGCAACCCGTTTCGAGGCGCTGCGCGCAGCCGGCCGCAAGGCACTGATCCCCTATATCACCGCCGGTGACCCGCAACCCGCGGTCACAGTGCCGCTGATGCACGCGCTGGTGGAAGCCGGTGCCGACATCCTGGAGCTGGGTGTGCCGTTCTCCGACCCGATGGCCGACGGCCCGGTGATCCAGGCCGCCTGCGAGCGCGCGCTGAAACACCATGTCAGCCTGCACCAGGTGCTGGACATGGTGCGCAGCTTCCGTGAGCGCGACGCGGAAACCCCCGTGGTGCTGATGGGCTATCTCAACCCGGTCGAGGTCATGGGCTACCAGGCCTTCTCCGAGGCGGCGCAGGCCGCCGGTGTCGACGGTGTCCTCACCGTGGACCTGCCGCCGGAAGAGGCGCACGAACTGGTCGCCTGCATGAAGGCGCAGCAGCTGGACCCGATTTTCCTGGCGGCGCCCAACAGCGATGCGACGCGTATTCGCCTGATGACGGAAAACGGCGGCGGTTTCCTTTATTATGTCTCCTTCAAGGGCGTGACCGGCGCCAATCGCCTGGACGTGCAGGCGGTGCAGGACAAGTTGAATGAGATACGCGCCAACACCGACCTGCCGGTCGGCGTCGGTTTCGGCATCAGCGATGCGGAAACGGCAGCGCAGATCGCCGCCTTTGCCGATGCCGTGGTGGTGGGCAGCGTGCTGGTCAAACGGGTTGCCGCGCTGGCCGGTCAGCCGGACCAGATACCGCTGCAGGCGCCGCAGGTTATTGCCGAGATGCGGGCGGCGATGGACGCTGTCTGAGTGGCGGGCGTTAACACAGGAACAGGAACATGAGCTGGTTTGAAAAACTGATGCCGTCGCGCATCCGCACCGAAAGCAGGGACAAACGCGCGGTACCGGAAGGTATCTGGAGTAAGTGCCGTTCCTGCGACGCCGTGTTGTACCGTACCGAACTGGAACGTAACCAGGACGTCTGCCCGAAGTGTGACTACCATATGCGTATAGGAACCCGTCGCCGTCTTGATTTGTTTCTGGATCCCGAGCCGCGCGAGGAAATCGGCGCTGAAGTCCTGCCCAACGATCCGCTGAAGTTCCGCGACAGCAAAAAATATATCGACCGTCTCAAGCAGGCACAAAAGAGTACCGGCGAAACCGATGCGCTGGTGGCCATGCGCGGCCAGGTCGAGGGTGTCCCGCTGGTGGCGGCTGCCTTCGAGTTCGGTTTCATGGGCGGGTCCATGGGTTCCGTGGTGGGCGAGCGTTTTGTCCGCGCGGTGAACACCTGCCTGGACCACAGCATCCCGCTGGTGTGTTTCTCGGCCAGTGGCGGCGCGCGCATGCAGGAAGCCCTGCTGTCCCTGATGCAGATGGCGAAGACCAGTGCCGCGCTGTCGCGCCTGTCGAAGGCGGGTATTCCCTTTATCTCGGTGATGACCGACCCCACCATGGGTGGTGTATCCGCCAGTCTGGCGATGCTGGGCGATATCAATATCGCGGAGCCGAAAGCGCTGATCGGTTTTGCCGGCCCGCGCGTCATCGAGCAGACGGTGCGTGAAACCCTGCCCGAGGGTTTCCAGCGCAGCGAATTCCTGCTCGAACACGGCGCCATCGACATGATCGTCGACCGGCGCGAAATGCGCGAGCGCATTGCCACCCTGCTGGCCATTCTCACCCATCACGCACCGATCAATTGATCCCCGCAACGCTGATTGATTCGTCATGCACTGGCCGGCATGGCAGTACAGGGATTGATCAGGGTTTGCTTGCCTGACCGGAGATGTCCGCCCCGCGTTTCACCGCTCTCGACGACTGGCTGACCTGGCAGGAGACGCTGCACCCTTCCGCTATCGATCTCGGCCTGGAGCGGGTGGCGCGTGTCGCCGACCGCCTGCAATGCCGCACCCCGGCACCGCTGGTTATCTCGATCGCCGGTACCAATGGCAAGGGCTCCTCGCTCGCCTTGCTGGAAGCCATCCTGTCCCGCGCCGGCTACCGTGTCGGTTGTTATACCTCCCCGCACCTGCTGCGTTACAACGAACGGCTGCGGCTGTGTGGCGAGAATGTATCCGACCAGGCCCTGTGCGATGCCTTCGCGCGTATCGACGCCGCGCGCGGCGAGGACTCGCTGACCTACTTTGAATTCGGTACCCTGGCCGCGCTGGATATCATGTCGGGTGCCGCGCTCGACGTGGCGCTGCTGGAAGTGGGGCTGGGCGGGCGGCTGGATGCGGTCAATATTGTCGATGCGGACGCTGCGCTTATCACCAGTATCGGCATCGACCACACCGAGTGGCTGGGGCAGGACCGTGCGGCGATTGCCCGGGAGAAGGCCGGGATACTGCGTGCCGCGTGCCCGGCAGTGTGCGGGGACGCCGATCCGCCGCAGACGTTGCGTACCGAGGCACAGCGTATTGGTACCCGCTTGCGGGTGCTGGGCGAAGATTTCCGCCTGCATGAGGTCGCGCGCGGCTGGCACTGGCAGGGAGAGGGCATGCAGTACCAGGACCTGCCCCGACCGGCACTGCCCGGCGCACACCAGCTGGCCAACGCCGCTGCCGTGCTGATGCTGCTGGAAACGCTGGCACCGCGCCTGCCGGTCACGCGTGAAGCCATCGATGCCGGCCTGAAATGGGTGCGGCTGGCGGGGCGTGTGCAACGCCTGCCGGGCAGGGTGGAACAGGTGCTGGATGTGTCCCATAATGCGCAGGCGGCGCTGGCGCTGGCGGATACACTCGGGAAGCTGCCGCTGGCGGGCAAGACCCATGCCGTGCTGGGCATGATGCGGGACAAGGATTGCGCGGCATTTGCCGGTGCGCTCGCCGCTCAGGTGTCGCACTGGTACCCGGTGGGGCTGGCCGGTGAGCGCGCCAGCCCGGTTGGAGTACTGGCGGACACGCTGGCGGGCATAGCGGGTACGGAACACGTGACTGCCTGCACGTCCCTCGCGGATGCGCAGGCGTTACTCGGGAAAACCACACGCGCGGGTGACCGCATCCTGGTTTGCGGTTCGTTCTATACCGTGGCCGGATGGCTGGCACTGCCCCCTGAATTTGGCTGACGAGGCAAGATGGACGTATTGTTGAAACAGCGCCTGGTGGGCGCCATCGTACTGGTCGCACTGGGCGTTATCTTCGTGCCCATGATTCTCGAAGGCCCCGCTCGCACCCTGGTGCCGGAAATGGAAGCGTTGCCGGAACCTGGTAAACAGGCGCCGGTGCGTTCACTCGATACTTTTCCCACACCTGATGCCGTACCGGCAGAGCCTGAAGTCTCCGTGCTGCAGGCTGATCCCGAGCCGGTGGCCGAAAAACCGGTTCCTGCATCCGGGACGGAGCAGCCGCCCGTACCGCAGGTTGACGTTGCGCCGGAGCCGGCTGCACCGGTGAAGGCAGAGAAAACACCCGTCCAGCCGACGGCCGCGCCGGGTCCGCTGGGGAACTGGGTGGTGCAGATGGGCAGCTTCTCCAGCGAACAGAACGCGTTGCGCCTGCGCAACCGCCTGCGCAAGGCGGGCTTTGCCACCCAGGTGGAAAAGGTGCGTGTCGAGGGCAAGCCGCGCTTCAGAGTGCGTGTGGGGCCGTTCCTGGAGCGCAGCGAGGCCGAGGACAGGCGCAAGCGGATACAGGACAAACTGAGCCTCAAGGGGCGCGTGCTGTCGTATCCCTGATTGAGTGTCGCTATAGTTCACCTTATTCGAGTAAAATACCCGCATGTATGGTTGTGACAGGTGGGTCGCCCGAAGCCGGGGCAGGGTTTTCGGGTGATCTGGGTAGATTTTGTTCTGCTGGGGATCATTGCCATCTCGGCCCTGCTGAGCCTGTGGCGCGGGTTCGTGAAAGAGGCGCTGTCGCTGGCCGGCTGGATCGTGGCATTGTGGGTCGGCATGCTGTTTTTCGGTGATCTTGCCGACCTGATGCGCGACTGGATCGACACACCGTCGATCCGCAACGTGGTCGCTTTCGCCATGCTGTTTGTCGGCACGGTGCTGGTCGGCGGACTGGTGAACTACCTGGCCGGTCAGCTGGTCGCCAAAACCGGCCTGACGGCAACGGACCGTGCGCTGGGCATGATCTTCGGTATTACACGTGGTGTAGTGATTGTCGCAGTACTGGTTCTACTGGCAGGGCTGACCAGCCTGCCGCAGGACCCCTGGTGGCAGGAATCGCTGCTATTGGCACATTTTCAGGATATGGCCCTGTGGCTGCGCAGTTTTCTGCCCGCCGATATCGCAGACCGTATCCATTTCTGACATTCAAATTGTATTCGTAACGCTGAGGCTGAAACTGTGTGTGGCATAGTCGGTATTGTTTCTTCTTACACTGCGGTTAATCAGTCCATCTACGATGCATTGACCGTGTTACAGCACCGGGGCCAGGACGCGGCCGGTATCATGACCTGCGAGGGCAGCAAGCTCTGGCTGCGCAAGGACAACGGCCTGGTGCGCGACGTGTTCCACACCCGCCACATGCTGCGCCTGCGCGGCAACATGGGCATCGGGCACGTGCGCTACCCGACCGCCGGCTGCGAGAGTTCCGCCGAGGCCCAGCCGTTCTACGTGAATTCCCCCTACGGTATTACCCTGGCGCACAACGGTAACCTGACCAACGCCGGCGAGCTGAAGGACAACCTGTTCCGCGAAGACCTGCGTCACCTCAATACCGATTCGGATTCGGAAGTGCTGCTGAATGTGTTCGCGCATGAGCTGCAGCGCTGCGGCAAATTGCGCATCAATGAAGACGATGTGTTTGCCGCAGTGTCCAACGTGCACCGGCGTTGCCGTGGCGCCTACGCGGCGGTCGCCATGATCACCGGTTTCGGCGTGGTGGCCTTCCGTGATCCCTACGGCATTCGCCCCCTGGTGTACGGGAGTCGCAAGACCGAACGGGGTACAGAATATATCGTGGCCTCGGAAAGCGTGGCGCTCGATTCGCTGGGTTTCGAACTGATCGCCGACGTGCGTCCCGGTGAGGCGTTGTTCCTGGGGAAGGACGGCAGTATGTCGATACGCCCGTGTGCAGAGGAAGCGCACTATATGCCCTGTATTTTCGAGCATGTCTACCTGGCAAGACCGGATTCGATTATCGATGATGTCTCCGTGTACAAGGCGCGCCTGCGCATGGGCGAGGCGCTGGCGGCGAAGATCCAGCGCGAGCGTCCGGAGCATGATATCGACGTGGTCATCCCCATTCCCGATACCAGCCGTACCGCTGCATTGCAGCTGGCCAATAACCTGGGTATCAAATACCGCGAAGGCTTTATCAAGAACCGCTACATCGGCCGCACCTTCATCATGCCCGGCCAGCAGCAGCGCCGGAAATCGGTGCGCCAGAAACTGAATGCCATCGACCTGGAATTCCGTGACAAGAACGTCATGCTGGTGGACGACTCCATCGTGCGCGGTACCACCTCGCAGCAGATCATCCAGATGGCGCGCGACGCCGGTGCGAAGCACGTCTATTTTGCCTCGGCCGCGCCGCCGGTGCGTTATCCCAACGTGTACGGTATCGACATGCCGACCCGCGACGAGCTGATTGCGCATGACCGCAGTGTCGAGGAGATCGCGGCTGCCATCGGTGCCGACTGGCTGGTCTTCCAGGATCTGGACGACCTTATCGATGCGGTCAGGAAAGGCAACCCGGAGCTGGAAGGTTTCGACTGCTCGGTGTTCACCGGTGAGTACGTGACCGGCACAGTAACGAAGGATTACCTCGCCAGTCTCGAACAGATGCGCAGCGATTCCGCCAAGGAGAAGCGCCGCCTGTCCGACGACGCGGTGATCGAGATGCACAATAACGCTTGACCCGCACGGCTGAACTTGTCTAACCTTGTCACGCGCCGATTTGAAATTCAGCTTGCGGGCGCATAACAAATTCGGCTAAAGCGACGGCACCTGCTTTCGTTGTTAGTCGAAGCAGGAGAGGGCAATGCCTGATACACACGACAAGCCGCCCGGTTTCGAAACCCTGGCGGTACGCGCCGGCCAGCAGCGCACGGCGGAATCCGAACACTCGGAACCGATTTTCCCGACCTCCAGCTACGTGTTCGAGAGCGCCGCAGCGGCAGCCGCACGTTTTGCCGGTGACGAGCCCGGCAATATCTATTCACGCTTTACCAATCCCACGGTACGCACCTTCGAGCAACGCCTGGCGGCACTGGAAGGCGGCGAACGCTGCGTGGCGACGGCATCCGGCATGGCGGCCATCTACGCTACCTGCGCCGGCCTGTTGCAGTCGGGTGACCACATCGTGTCATCGCGCAGCATTTTCGGCAGCACCACGCTGCTGTTCAATAATTACCTCGGCAAGTTCGGTATCGAAACGACCTTTGTGGGGCAGGACGACCTGGCCGGCTGGGAGCAGGCCATCCGCCCGGAAACCCGCCTGTTGTTCCTGGAGACGCCGTCCAACCCGCTTACCGAGGTGGCCGACATTGCCGCGCTCGCCGAACTGGCGCACGCCAACGACTGCCTGCTGGCGGTAGACAACTGTTTCTGCACGCCGGCCTTGCAACAGCCGCTGGCGCTGGGCGCGGATATCGTGATCCACTCGGCCACCAAGTACCTGGATGGCCAGGGGCGCTGTGTGGGCGGCGCTGTGGTCGGACGCGAGGATGTGGTCGGCGAAGGTGTGTACGGCTTCCTGCGCACCTGCGGCCCGACCATGAGCCCGTTCAACGCCTGGGTATTCCTTAAAGGTCTTGAGACATTGTCGATTCGCATGCGGGCGCACTGCGCCGCTGCGCAACAGTTGGCGGACTGGTTGCAGGAACAACGCGGCGTGAGCCGGGTCTATTACCCCGGGCTTGAGTCGCACCCGCAGCACACACTGGCGGCGCGCCAGCAGAGCGGCTTCGGCGGTATTGTCGCGTTCGAGGTGGAGGGCGGCCAGGCGGCCGCGTGGAAACTGATCGATGCGACGCGGATCTGTTCTATCACGGCCAACCTGGGTGATACCAAGACCACCATCACCCACCCGGCGACCACCACGCACGGCCGCCTGACGCCGGAGCAGCGTGACGAGTCCGGAATTTCCGATGGTCTGATCCGCGTAGCGGTCGGGCTGGAAACGATTGATGATATCTGTGCCGACCTGGCGCATGGACTGTAAGGAGTGAAGCTGATGTATAGAATGCGCAGGCTGGTTTTGATGTGTGCATTGTTGCTGCTGCCACCGGTATTACTGGCGGACGGAGCGGCTGTCGAGGACCAGGTCAGTTTCCAGGTCGAGGCCGGGCAGGATGTTGCCAATGACCGCGTGGTTGCCGTATTGAGCATCACCGCCGAGGGCAGTAAACCGGCGCGCCTGGCGGAGAAAATCAATGCCGCCATGGCCTGGGCGCTGGAGCAGGCGCGCGCCAGTGACAAAGTGAGTTCACGCAGCGGCAGTTACCAGACCTATCCCGTGTACGATGATCGCAAGATCGTGCGCTGGCGCTCGCGCCAGGAGTTGCAGCTGGAATCGCGCGACGTGGATCAGCTGAGCGGGCTGGTGGGCACCCTGCAAAGCCGTTTGCAGGTGCAGTCGATACAGTTTTCCGTATCGCCCGATACGCGCGGGAAAGTTGAGGACAGCCTGATCAAGCAGGCGCTGGCGGCATTCCAGGCGCGCGCCGATATTATCCGTACAGCCCTGGGCGCGAAAGGCTACCGCGTGCTGGATATCAATATCCATAGCGGCGGTCGTGGCCCGGTGCCATTGCGTGTCGAGGCGGCATCGATGGCCGGCCGCTCCAATCAGCCGGCACTTGAGCAGGGCACCAGTCGGGTTACAGTGCAGGTGAGCGGGAAAATTCGTCTGTTGCGTGACTAGCGGGTATGGTTTGATATTTCTCTCGCCAAGGCGCAAAGATCGCAAAGAAAGGTATCTACAAGTTTTTTCTTTGCGATCTTTGCGTCTTGGCGAGAACCCTTGTTTTCCTGTCAGGTCGTTAACGGACTGATTTTCCCAACCCCCCAGCGGGTGAAATCCTCAAAGCCGACACTGGTACGCTGTTCCAGGTCAGAGCCCGGCGGCACCCGGACAATATTCACCGTGCAGCAGCTGTTCACCGCACGGTCGATCTTGTCGCCGTTATAGCGTGGCAGAACCAGCAGCAATTCCACCTTTTCATGTTCGTATTCGAACGGGGTATCGAGACGCAGCAGGTAATAGTTGTCGCGCATCGGGCCGGTCAGCACGGCGACGCCCGAGACATTCAGCGGGTTTTGCCCGGTATACTCATAGGGCTCATAGATCTCGAGAAAATGGTGTTGGTCATTCACTATTCTGTCCCCCCACCAGTAATGCTTTGAGCATGCCCAAAGCTGACAGTCCTGTCAAAGAATGCAGGCTCCTCTTATAATGCAAAATATAATATATATTCTACAATCTATTGATATATGGAAATAAACAATAGAAGGCTCATCCTCGACCTGGCCCGCCATGCGCTGGCCTGTGTGGCCGGCGACCAGGTAACGGAACATGCGGCCCACAGCTGCGATTTCTGGCAACCGCTACACGTGGTGGCGATCGGCAAGGCCGCCGCGGCGATGGCTGCCGGGGTACAGCGGGCCCTGCCGCGACAACTGCGGCGCACGCTGGTGATTACCCGGCCGGGCCATGCGGATAACTGGCAGCGGGAATTGCCCGGCGCGGAACTGATCGAGGCCGGACATCCCCTGCCAACACAGGGCAGCCTGGTTGCCGGCGAGCGCTTGCTGGCATGGCTGGCCGAAGCCGACAGCGATGCGCATATCCTGCTGTTGTTGTCCGGTGGTGCTTCCAGCCTGGTCGAAGTACCGCTGGCGGGGGTCGATCTTGCCCTGTTGCAGCGCGTCAACCGCTGGCTGTTGGGCAGCGGCCTGTCCATCGGGCAAATCAATCGTGTCAGGTGTCGCCTGTCGCGTATTAAGGGCGGCGGCCTGTTGCAGTATCTGCACGGGCGCACCACCAGCGTGTGGTTGCTGTCCGACGTGGCGGGCGACGATCCCGCCGTGATCGGCTCCGGTCTCTGCTACCCGGCGTCGTCACCGGCAGCGTCTGCCGAATACCCGGACTGGCTGGCAGAGACACTGGCCGGACTTCCCCCGCTGCCGGACGTGTCGGCACTGCCCGTGCCGGAACACCGCCTGCTGGCCAACCTGGAACAGGCATGCACGGCGCTGGCCGATGCCGCGCACGACCAGGGGCTGAAATGCACCCTGCATGATCTGTCGCTGGACGGCGATGCGGAAACCACCGGGCGGCAGCTGGCAGACGAGCTGGCCCGGCTCCCGCCCGGTATCCATGTCTGGGGCGGTGAAACCACGGTTCGTCTGCCGCCGCACCCGGGACGTGGCGGACGCAACCAGCAGCTGGCACTGGCCGCGGCACAGGTGCTGGCCCGCCGGGACGGAATCAGTCTGCTGGCGCTGGGCACCGATGGCAGCGACGGCGCCAGCGAGGATGCCGGTGCACTGGTGGATGGGGGTACAATAGCGCGTGGCGAACTCGCCGGGCTGGATGCCGCACGGCAGTTGCGTAACGCGGATGCCGGGCGTTTCCTGGAAGCCAGCGGCGACCTGGTATCCACCGGGCCCACCGGCACCAATGTGCGGGACATGATGGTAGCCTGTGTCAGAAGCCAGGCGAGCCGGTAGGTTGGGCTGAGCGCAGCCCGACAGGTTGCCGTACATTGTTGGATGAGTGGTGTAGTGAAATCATAATGCCTGATACAGAACATAACCCTGCCGGCAACAACCTGTTCGCCCGTGCCAGGCAGTGCCTGGACTGTGCCGACCCGGAGACCAAGTGCAAACTGACAGACCTCGCCGTTGACGACCTGAACGCCGGCCGGCTCGACCTGCGCAACATGGATCAGCCGCAACCCATCGCCGCCCCCGGCCGGCCGCCGCGCCCCGAACTGATTGCACCGCGTGACCTGCCGCGCCGTCGCCCCGGCAGTGTCGCGGGCCGTGCCGCCCTGCTGCATGCGGTGGTGCATATTGAATTCAACGCCATCAACCTGGCCTGGGACGCGGTCTACCGTTTTCGTGATATGCCGGAGGCGTTCTACCGTGACTGGGCCAGAGTTGCCCGTGAAGAGGCGTATCATTTCCACCTGCTGTGCGAACGGCTGGCGGCGCTCGGTTATGCTTACGGTGATTTCCCCGCCCACGACGGCCTGTGGGAAATGGCCTGCAGGACCGCACACGATCCGCTGGTGCGCATGGCGCTGGTGCCGCGTGTGCTGGAAGCGCGCGGCCTGGACGTGACACCGGACATGATCCGGCGCCTGGAACAGGCGGGTGATGTGGAGGTCGTCAGGGTGCTTGAGATTATCCTGCGCGATGAAATCGGGCACGTGGAGATCGGCACGCGCTGGTACCGTTACCTGTGCGAGCAACGTAATATCGAGCCGGATGCCACCTTCGAGGCGCTGGTGGTGGAGTATATGCCGGGGCAGGTGAAAACCCCGTTTCATTATGCGGCCAGGCAACAGGCCGGGTTCAATGCCGCGGAAATGGCCAGCCTGGAACGGCTCGCGGCGACAAAGAGGTAGTACAGCAGTGACAGTCAGTTTGTATTCACACGTATGGCGCTGGTTCGCCGTTTCCCTGGTATTGATCGGCACCGGTGCGCAGGCCGGGGTGAACGGTACCGTGCTCTGGTACCTGGAGCGCGAGGCGGGTATCGAACCCTACAAGGTGCGTTACCTGGTGACCGAGGATTTCATGCGTACGGATGAAGGTCCGGATACGCAGGGTTTTGCGCTCTTCAATCGCAAGACCCGGCAGATTTACAGTGTGGTGCCCGAGGACCGTACGATATTACGCATCGACGGCAGCGGTGATGCGCCGGTGGTGCCGCAGCAGCTGGTGCTGGATATCAAGCAGCACGCCGATGCGAATGCGCCGGCGGTGGAGGGCAGGGTACCGTTGACGGTGGAGCTCAGTGCTGACCGGGAGTTGTGTCATTCGGCGGTGGTGGTGCCCGGTTTCCCGGGGCCGGCGCGAGCTGCGTTCCAGGAGTTTGCGCAATCGCTGGCGATCCAGCAGTTGCGCACCCTGGACAGTACGCCGCCGGAGTTTCGCACGCCCTGTTTTCTGTCGCGCTATCTGTATGCGACGGATTTTTACCTGCAACTGGGTTTGCCGCTGGTGGACTGGAATAATCAGGGCGAGCGGCGTGAATTGATCGATTACCGTTTTGATGTTGAGCTGGATGAGGCGCTGTTTGAATTACCTGAAGGTTACCGGACAGTTGAGCCCTAGCAGGCTGGGCCGGGAAAAGCAGCGAAGCCAACGAAGTTCAACGAAGCCTGACAGGGTAGTTGAGGGCGGGGTCTCTGATTGGGCCTTTTTGCGCCTGGCCGGGGAGACCTTTCCGGCTTAAGGCGCAGGCATGCGCAATGCACCGGAAAGGTCTCCCCGGCCAGGCGCAAAAAATTGTAGTCCGGCCGTGCGGCTTTGGTTTGGCAGGGTGTTGTGCTTTGCTGCGCCCGGCCCGACCTACAGGTTCAGGGTTTGCAGGTGGCGGTGTTGTTCGTCGACTGTCAGTACACTGCCCTTGTTGTACCAGTCGCCCAGTACGATGCGGGTGCATGTCTGTGTGCCGTTGCTGAAGCTGTGTTCGCCCGGGCGGTGGGTGTGGCCGTGGATCAGTAACGTCACGTCCTGTTCCGCCATTACGCGGCGTACTGCGTCCTGGTTGACATCCATGATGTATTCATCCTTGCCCTGTTTCGACAGGGCGCTGAGTTCGCGTGCCTGTTCGGCCATTTCCATGCGCTGTGCCACCGGCAGGCTGCGTGCCTGTTGCTGCCAGTCGGGATCGCGCACCTGTGCCCGCAGTCGCTGGTACTCTTTGTCGTCGGTGCACAGCGAGTCGCCGTGCATCAGCAGTGTGGCTGTGCCGTACAGGTCGATGCGGGTGGGGTCTGCGATGAGGGTGCAGCCGGTTTCGGCGGCGAACTGTTGTGCCAGCATGAAGTCGCGGTTGCCGTGCATGAGGTAGACCGGGGTGCCGGCGGTGTTGCAGGCCAGCAGTGCGGTTTTTACCGGCTGGTAGGCGGGTTCCGGGTGGTCGTCACCGACCCAGGTTTCGAACAGGTCACCGAGGATGTACAGGGCTTCTGCCTTGCCGTGCTGGCGGCCGAGGAAATCCAGGAAGGTGTCGATGCTGGCCGCACGCGAGGGATGCAGGTGCAGGTCCGAGATGAACAGGGTGGTCAAGGTGAGGTAAACCCGGCCCCCTCCCCCGTGCGGGGGAGGGGTGGGAGGTTTTACTCTTCGACGGTGACTTTCTCGATGATGACGTCTTCGTTCGGTACGTCGCCGTGGCCGCCGTGGTTGCCGGTCGAGACTTTCTCGATCGCCTCTACCACGTCCATGCCTTCGACCACTTTGCCGAACACGCAGTAACCCCAGCCCTGCGGCGTGGGTGACGAGTGGTTCAGGAAGTCATTGTTCTTGGTGTTGATGAAGAACTGGGCGGTGGCGGAATGCGGATCGGAGGTACGCGCCATGGCGATGGTGCCAAGGTCGTTTTTCAGGCCGTTGTCCGCCTCGTTCTTGATGTGGCCGCGGGTGGCTTTCTGCACCATGCCGGGCTCGAAACCACCGCCCTGGATCATGAAGCGCGGGATGACGCGGTGGAAGATGGTGCCGTCGTAGTGGCCTGACTTGGCGTATTCCACGAAGTTGGCTACGGTTTCAGGGGCTTTTTCGGCGTCCAGTTCAAGGACGATGGTGCCTTTATTGGTCTGCATGCGCACGGTCACGGTGGAATCTCCTTCTGTCGGGGTTGCTTTGGTTGCTCCGGCAGTGAAGGGCAGAACACAGAACAACATTGTAAAAATGAATCGGTTGAAGATAGTCATGTGAATATCGGGCTCCTTTTCGCCAGCGCAGTATCATATACCCGACGCACCCGGTTTTTCCATCGCCACGGGCGTCTGCGCTACCCGGACGGACGATTTTTGCTAACATGTTCGGCTTTCCTGTGCCCGGCGCGGCCGGCGCGCCACTGGAGCGGAGATCCATGCTGAAGCTGTTCAACAGTCTCACCCGCAAAAAAGAAGAATTTGTGCCGATCGAACCCGGCAAGGTGCGCATGTACGTGTGCGGCATGACCGTGTACGACCTGTGTCACCTGGGCCATGCCCGGGTGCTGGTGGTGTTCGACGTGATTGTGCGGCACCTGCGCAGCCTGGGGTACGACGTGACCTATGTGCGCAACATTACGGATGTTGACGACAAGATCATTGCCCGGGCGGTGCAGAACGGCGAGAACATTACCGAGCTGACGGAACGTTTCATTGCCGCCATGCATGAAGATGCCGATGCGCTGGGTGTGCTGCGCCCGGATTTCGAGCCCCGCGCCACCGAGTCGATGGACGATATCCTGGACATGATCGGGCGCCTGGTGGACAAGGGCTACGCCTACCAGGCGGACAATGGCGACGTGTACTACGCGGTCAGCAAGTTCGAAGGCTACGGGCAGCTGTCCGGCAAGCGCATCGACGAGCTGCGTTCCGGTGCGCGGGTGGATATTGAACAGGCCAAGCACGACCCGCTGGATTTCGTGTTGTGGAAAGTCGCCAAACCCGGCGAACCCAGCTGGCCATCGCCCTGGGGTCCGGGGCGTCCCGGCTGGCATATCGAGTGCTCGGCAATGTCCACCGACTGCCTGGGCGCGCATTTCGATATTCATGGCGGCGGAATGGACCTGCAGTTCCCGCACCATGAAAACGAGATCGCCCAGTCCGAGGCCGCCACCGGCGAGCATTTTGTCAACTACTGGATCCACAACGGCTTCGTGCAGGTGGACGAGGAGAAGATGTCCAAGTCACTGGGCAATTTCTTCACCGTGCGCGAAATCCTGCAGCGCTACCAGCCCGAGGAAATTCGCTACTTTATCCTCTCCAGTCACTACCGCAGCCCGCTGAACTACTCGGATGACAACCTGGACAAGGCGCGCGGTGCCCTGCAGCGCCTGTACACGGCGCTGCGCGATGCCGGTACATTACAGGCGGATGCCGGCCTGGACAGCGCTTACGAGGAACGTTTCCAGGCGGCGATGAACGATGATTTCAACACCCCCGAAGCGCTCGCGGTGCTGTTTGACCTGGCGCGGGCCCTGAACCGTGCGCGCGAGCAGGGCGATGCCGGCGTGGCCCGGCTGGCGAACACCCTGCATGTACTGGCCGGGCGGCTGGGTATCCTGCAGGCGGAGCCGGAGTCCTACCTGCGTGGTCCACAGGGTGCCGCCGAAACGGGGCCGGACGATGCGGAAATCGATGCGCTGGTGGCGCAACGCGAGCAGGCCCGGGAGAATCGTGACTGGGCCGAGTCGGACCGCATCCGCGACCAGCTGGCAGAACTCGGCATTGTGCTCGAGGACGGCGCCGGCGGAACCCGCTGGCGGCGGGAATAACCGCAAAAAAATCAAGCAATTCCTGTAAAGAAACCGGCCAATCTGTCGATTGATCCTGTACCGGTAATGGAGTTGTCATGTTGTTCCCGAATCATCAGCCACGCGGGGCTGAAACGCGTGTAGTCCAGGGGCTGAAGCCAGGCCCGGGCCACGTGTCGACCTGCTTTTGCCACTGTTATTGAAGCCGCCATGCCAGTCACGCAAGATCCCAGTCTCAGATCCATGAAAACCCTGCCGGTGCGCGTTACCGGCATTGTGTTCTGGGGGCTGCTGGTTATCGGCCTGATCGTGGTGCTGACCATGCTCAATGGCCGTGAGAACCAGATCCATCAACGCCACCAGGCGGCGGTGGACCGTTTCATGGCTGACATGTATCACCAGCTGGCCCTCAAGCCACTGACCGAACCGGAACAGCTGGGCGAACTGGCGCGCCGGCTCACGGCCGGCTCGGGGTCGATTTCTTCCGTGGTGGTGGAGGCGGGTGGCCGCAGTATACGGCTCGGCGAGTACACGCCTGACATGGTGTCCTACACGCGGCCGGTGTTGCTGGGGGCCGGGGATCGCGCCGGGCAACAGGCGCTCGTGACGCTGTCCCTGCCGTCCATAGAGCGTGAAGTCAGTGACGAGCGCAAGGCACTGCTGCTCGGCATGGGCGGGCTGTTCCTGATGTTCGGCCTGATACTGCAGCGTGTGCTCGACCGGGTGCTGACCCGGCCGTTCCAGCAGATGGTGGGTACCGCACGCGCATTTTCCTCCGGCGACGAGGCGGTGCGTTTCGACGAGCAACGCAACGATGAATTCGGTTACCTGGGGCGCTTCACCAATCAGGCACTGGATTACGCCACAGAACAGAAGAATGCCCTGCACAGCGCCCTGGAGCGGGCACAGAAATCCGAGAGCGAACTTTTCGAGGAAAAAGAAAAGGCAGTGGTTACCCTGCATTCCATTGGCGATGCTGTGATCACCACTGACGAACACGGGCGCGTGGCCTATATGAACCCGGTGGCCGAGGAACTGCTGGGCTGGAGCCTGGAGGATATCCGCCAGAGTTCGCTGAGTAAGGTCATGCGGCTGATCGACGAGGACAGCGGCAAGCCCTTGCTCAACCCGGTGGACCTGTGCCTGGAAAGCAGGGAAAAGGTGATCGGGGAAGGGCACAAGTTGCTGGTGCGCCATGACGGACAGCAGGTGCCGATTGCCGATTCGGCGGCGCCGATACTGGACCAGATGGGCCACCTGATCGGTGTGGTCATGGTGTTTCATGATGTCGGCCATGCGCGCAAGCTGGCGCGCCAGTTATCCTACCAGGCACGTCACGACCCCCTGACCGGCCTGTACAACCGGCGTGAGTTCGAGAACCAGCTGGCGGAGATGCTGGAAAGCGCCCGCAGCCAGGGACGGCAGCACGCGGTGTGTTATATCGACCTGGACCAGTTCAAGGTCGTCAATGATATCTGCGGCCACAGTGCCGGCGATGAATTGCTGCGGCAGCTGGCGGAGATCCTGCACACCCAGGTCCGCGAGGCCGACATCCTGGCACGTCTGGGCGGTGACGAGTTCGGCGTCCTGTTGACACATTGCAACGTGGAACAGGCGATACGCATTGCGGAAAACATCCGCTCGGAGGTGCGGGATTTCCGCTTCCTGTACGAAGACCGCAGCTTCAAGGTCGGTGCCAGTATCGGCATCGTAGCCATTACCCGGGAGTCGCATTCCACGTCGGAACTGATGAGTGCCGCGGATATCGCTTGTTATGCCGCCAAGGACAGCGGGCGCAACCGTGTCCACCTGTACGAGCCCAGCGACGGGGAAGTCACCGACCGGCGCGGTGAAATGAACTGGGTCTCAGTGATCCGCGACACCCTGGACCAGGGCCGTTTCTATTTCCTGTTCCAGCCCGTTATCCCGCTGACCAGCAGGGCCGACCGCAGCCGTCCCAGTCACTACGAGCTGTTATTACGCATGCGTGACACCCTGGGTAACGAGATTCTGCCGATGGCGTTCATTCCCGCTGCCGAACGTTACGGGCTGATGGCCGAGATCGACCGCTGGGTCGTAAGCTCCGCCATGCAGTTGTTCGAACAGCCTGAGCAGGTGCCGGCCGAGGGTATCTTCCTGATTAAACTGAGCGGTCAGTCGCTGTGCGACCAGGCTTTCGTTGATTTTGTGGAGCAGGCCATAGCGCGGGCGAAACTGCCGGCAACCCGGCTCTGCTTTGAGATTTCCGAGGCCTCGGCAATCTCGCACCTGCGCTCGATCGGCGGCGCCATCCAGCAACTGCGCGGCCTGGGTTGTCGCTTCGGGCTGGATAATTTCGGCAGCGGCCTGAGTTCTTTCGGCTACCTGAAAAACATGCAGATCGATTACGTGAAAATCGATGGCAGTTTTGTCAGGGACATGGCCCACGATGAAATGGACGCGGCCATGGTGCGCGCCATCAACGAGATCGGCCACGTCATGGGAGTGCAGACCATTGCCAAGTTCGTGGAGACCGAGGAAATCCTGGAGAGCCTGTACCAGCTCGGGGTCAACTTCGGCCAGGGGCACTGTATTGCTTCACCGCGCCCTGTCGAGGAGTTATTCCGGGCGACGGGCCACCAGCCCAGCCTTACCCTGATCCAGTCCTGATCCGAATGGAGCCTGAGTTTAAGCGCCGGCACACAGGTGCTCCTGTTCTTCCGGCGCTAGTCCCTGTGCAGTGTTTCTGCAGCGTACAGGGTGTTTTGCAGCAGGGTCGCCACGGTCATGGGGCCCACACCACCGGGCACCGGTGTGATCCAGCCGGCGCGTTCCTGCGCGGCGGCAAACACCACGTCGCCGATCAGCCCGTCATCGCTGCGGTGGATACCGACATCGATAACCGTCGCGCCCGGCCGCACCCATTCGCCGGGCACCAGCCCCGGCTTGCCCGCCGCGACCACCAGGATCTCGGCATTGCGCACATACGCCTCGAGATCACGGGTGAAGCGGTGGCAGACGCTCACGGTCGCACCGGCCAGCAGTAATTCCAGCGCCATGGGGCGCCCGACGTGGTTGGAAGCGCCGACCACCACGGCGTCGCGCCCGTAGTAGACCTCGTCCGTGCTGTCCAGCAGGGTAATGATGCCGCGCGGTGTGCAGGGGCGCAGTTGCGGGGCGCGCAGCGCCAGGCAACCCACGTTATAGGGGTGGAACCCGTCCACGTCCTTGTCCGGGTGAATACGTTCGATGACGGTGCCGGCATCGATAGCGTCCGGCAGCGGTAGCTGTACCAGGATGCCGTCGATCTCCGGGTCTTCATTCAGCGTATCGATGAGATCCAGCAGCGCCTGCTGCGAAGTCGTGTCCGGCAAGTCATAGGAACGCGACAGCAGGCCGGCTTCCTCGCACGCCATGCGCTTGTTGCGCACATAGATTTCGGAGGCCGGGTCCTGGCCCACCAGCACCACGGCCAGACCGGGGCGGCGCTTGCCCGCCTTGAGTCGCTGTTCGATCCCCAGCTTTACCTGCTGTCGAAGGTCTGCGGCAATGGCCTTGCCATCGATGATGCGGGCACTCATAGGGTCGCGGCTTCTTCTCGGGATGGACAGGGCCGGGATTTTCGCACGCGGGGTCGGGTCGGACAAGCGTGCGCGCCGGGATCTGATATACTTGCCTACCGGGTTATTGACGAGGGTTTGGTGGAAACGTATCATCGCCCGCCCGGTTGACCCTGAAAGCAGGGTTTTCGGGGTATAGCGCAGCCTGGTAGCGCGCCTGCTTTGGGAGCAGGATGTCGGGAGTTCGAATCTCTCTACCCCGACCAGATGGAAAAGTTCGGCCCCGGTAGCTCAGTCGGATAGAGCAACGGCCTTCTAAGCCGTGGGTCAGGGGTTCGAATCCTCTTCGGGGCGCCATACAGTGGGAGAGTGTTGTGCCGCGGTAGTGGTTCCGTGTACGGAGGTAGTGCAGTAACAGTTTAATGGCGGGCGTAGCTCAGTTGGTAGAGCCCCGGATTGTGATTCCGGTTGTCGTGGGTTCGAGCCCCATCGTTCGCCCCAGTTCGGGGGCCGTTAGCTCAGTTGGTAGAGCAGGAGACTCTTAATCTCTTGGTCGAAGGTTCGAGTCCTTCACGGCCCACCATCTGTCAAACCCGCGCCCGGCGCGGGTTTTTTATTTCCATTATCTATCCGGGGTTATGCTGGATTTTCCAAACCCGTATAATGGGTTGCCATCTTTGGAGCCCCGCCATAGGTTCTCGGGTTATATTGCGAAAGTGGCGGAATTGGTAGACGCGCCGGATTTAGGTTCCTGTGGGGTAACCCGTGAGAGTTCGAGTCTCTCCTTTCGCACCAAAAATTATATTAATCAGGCGGTTATGCTTACCAAGAGCCTGTTTGTACTGTCACATTAACTAAATTTTGATATCAGGGTAGAGGAAACAACATGCAAGTCTCTGTAGAAACGACCAGCGGACTGGGGCGCCGTATGACGGTGCAGATACCGGCAGATCAGATCGATATGCAGGTGCAGGGCAAACTCCAGCAACTGGCGCGTTCGGTGCGCCTGGATGGTTTTCGTCCCGGCAAGGTGCCGATGAGTGTGGTGAAAAAGCGCTATGAGGCCCAGGTGCGGCAGGAAACCGCCGGCGAACTGATCGCCTCGACCTACCAGGATGCCTTGCAGCAGGAAAACCTGAAGCCCGCCGGTGACCCGAACATCGAGCAGACCAAAAACCAGCCGGGTATGGAGCTGGAGTATGTCGCCACGTTCGAGGTTTACCCGGACATCGAGCCGCCTGAGATGGGTGATATCACCATCGAACGCATGGTGGCCGAAATTCAGGACAGCGATATCGACAACATGATTGAACGGCTGCGCAAGCAGCGCATCACCTGGAGCAAGGTGGAGCGTGCTGCGGCCGAGGGTGACCGCCTGGAAATCGATTTCGAGGGCACGGTCGACGGCCAGCCCTTCAGCGGCAACGCGGCGAAGAACGTGCCGCTGGAACTGGGTAGTGGCAGCATGATCCCGGGTTTCGAGGAACAGCTGGCCGGAGTCAGTGCCGGTGAGGCGAAGACCATCGAGGTCACGTTCCCGGATGACTATGGTTCCAGTGAAGTGGCCGGCAAGACGGCAAAATTCGACGTTACCGTACATTCTGTGTCCGAGGCCAGGTTGCCGGAAGTGGACGACGAGTTCGCGCGCGCCTTCGGTATCGGCGATGGCAGCCTCGACCAGCTGCGCGAAGAAATTCGCAGGAATATGGAGCGTGAACTGGAAGCGGCGGTCAAATCACGGGTCAAACAGCAGGTTTTCGATGCGCTGCTGGAGAAGGCGAATATCGATATACCGGCTTCACTGATTGACAGTGAAGTGGACGCATTGATCAAGAAAGACGAGAACGCTGCCGATGCAGGGGGCGACCGCGGCAAGTATGAAGAAGAGGCCCGGCGTCGTGTGTCGCTCGGCCTGCTGATCGCGGAGATCATTCAGCGCAACCAGCTGCAGGTCGACCCGGAACGGGTCCGGAAAACGGTTGAGAACATTGCACAGTCCTACGAAAAGCCGGAAGAGGTCGTGCAGTGGTACTACAGCAACCAGGAGATGCTGTCGGGCGTACAAACCCTGATTATGGAAGACACGGTTGTTGAATGGGTTGCCGAACAGGCAAAATCCACTGAAAAATCAATGACTTTTGATGAGCTCATGCAGGCCTGACAGGCGCTTGCCACAGTAAAGGAAGGAATTACATGTCCGATAGCAACAGTACAGGCGGGGCAGGGAACGTCCAGGCGCTGAACCTGGTTCCCATGGTCATCGAGCAGACGGCGCGTGGCGAACGTTCCTACGATATTTATTCCCGCCTGCTCAAGGAGCGGGTGGTGTTCGTGGTGGGCCCGGTCGAGGACTACATGGCCAACGTGATCGTGGCCCAGTTGCTGTTCCTGGAATCGGAGAACCCGGACAAGGATATACACCTGTATATCAATTCTCCCGGCGGTTCGGTGACAGCGGGCCTCGCGATTTACGACACCATGCAGTTCATCAAGGCCGATGTCAGCACCATGTGTATCGGCCAGGCGGCCAGCATGGGCGCTGTGCTGCTGGCGGGTGGTGCGAAGGGCAAGCGTTTCTGTTTGCCGCACTCGCGCATGATGATTCACCAGCCGCTGGGCGGTTTCCAGGGGCAGGCGTCCGATATCGACATCCACGCCAAAGAGATCCTGCTGGTGCGTGAACGCCTGAACAAGATCCTGTCCCTGCATACCGGCCAGCCGATGGAGAAGATCCAGACGGACACCGACCGGGACAATTTCCTCGGTGCCGAGGATGCGAAAGAGTACGGCCTGATCGACGAGATCATGGTGTCGAGAAAGGTTGCGGCGGAAGAATAGGGTGGAAAAACCGTAGATTGCCACCGGGAACACTTGTCAGCCCGTGTATTACGGTGTTGAATAGGAACCGGCCGTTCTGATAACAGTCTGAGTATTCAGGCGATCGCAGATCTGCCGTTGTTAGATGTAAGGAGTACCGCGAGTCGGGGACAGCACATGAGTAACGATCGAAACGGCAAGAGTGACGACGGAAAACTGCTTTATTGTTCTTTCTGCGGAAAGAGCCAGCATGAAGTGCGCAAGCTGATTGCCGGTCCGTCGGTATTCATCTGTGACGAATGTGTCGAACTCTGCAATGACATTATCCGCGAGGAGATGCAGGAGAAGACCACCAGCGGCGGCAGCAAGCTGCCCCGGCCACAGGAAATCAACGAGGTGCTGGACGAGTACGTGATTGGCCAGCGTAGCGCCAAGAAAGTCCTCTCGGTTGCGGTATACAATCACTACAAGCGCCTGGAAGCCGGCCACAAGAAAGATGAAGTGGAGCTTTCCAAGAGCAACATTCTGCTGATCGGCCCGACCGGTTGCGGCAAGACCCTGCTGGCCGAAACGCTGGCGCGCCTGCTCAATGTGCCCTTTACCATTGCTGACGCCACCACACTGACCGAGGCCGGTTATGTGGGTGAAGACGTCGAGAACATTATCCAGAAACTGCTGCAGAAGTGCGACTACGATGTCGACAAGGCGCAGACCGGTATCGTCTACATCGACGAAATCGACAAGATCTCGCGCAAGTCCGATAACCCGTCCATCACGCGTGACGTGTCCGGTGAAGGTGTACAGCAGGCACTGCTGAAACTCATCGAGGGTACCGTGGCTTCGGTGCCGCCACAGGGCGGCCGCAAGCACCCGCAGCAGGAATTCCTGCAGGTGGACACCTCCAATATCCTGTTTATCGTTGGCGGTGCGTTCGCGGGCCTGGAGAAAATCATCAAAGGTCGCTCCGAAAAGGGCGGCATCGGTTTCTCGGCCGAGGTCAAGACCAAGGACGAGGAAGTCAACGTCGGCGAAATCCTGTATGACGTGGAGCCCGAGGACCTGATCAAGTTCGGTCTGATCCCCGAGTTCGTCGGCCGCCTCCCCGTGGTGGCGACGCTGGAAGAGCTCGATGAGGAAGCCCTGGTACGGATTCTCACCGAACCGAAGAATGCGCTGACCAAGCAGTATGCGAAACTGTTTGAGATGGAAGGTGCGGAAATCGAATTCCGCGATGAAGCGCTGAGCGCCATCGCCAAAAAGGCCATGGAGCGCAAGACGGGTGCCCGCGGCCTGCGCACCATCATGGAGCATGTGCTGCTGGATACCATGTACGAGATTCCCTCCCTGGAGAATGTCGAAAAAGTCGTGGTCGACGAGCGGGCGATTGCCGGTGAATCCGAGCCCTACCTGGTGTATGAGTCGGAACCGGAGCAGCGCGTCGCGTCCTCTGACTGAGCCGGTTCCTCCTTCCACTTGCGGGTGTGAATGACACGGTGCCCGAGCCCTGGAAATATATGTATTCCCGTCATTCCGGCGTATGCCGGACAAAAGCGCTGGCGCGTTGAACGCCCGGAGGGCAGCCCGGGAGGGCGAGCGTAGCGAGTAATCCATGAACCATGATCATACAGCCTGGATTCCGGCCTGCGCCGGAATGACAATGACGATTGGCAGCTGGCGCAGTTCTTGCAATTTTTCAGGCAGGGATCAAAACCGTCATTGAAATGTCTTATGGTTGTCCCCATATGAGCGATGGAGCTTTGTAATATACAGGTGCTCTCCGACCAGAACCGGATATGAGGTACTCCCCGATGGAGCAGAACGAAAACACCCCTGAAGAGAACAATAAAGAGACAGCGATCGTCCCGGTACTTCCGCTGCGCGATGTGGTTGTCTATCCGCATATGGTCATTCCGCTGTTTGTCGGGCGGGAAAAATCCATTCGTGCGCTGGAAGCCGCCATGGATGACGACAAGCGCATTCTGCTTGTGGCGCAAAAGAGCGCCGAGGTCGATGACCCCCAGGTCGAGGATATCCATGAAATCGGAACCCTGTCGACCATACTGCAATTACTGAAACTCCCGGACGGTACCGTCAAGGTGCTGGTGGAAGGTGCGGAGCGTGCTTCTGTTGTGAAGTTCGAGACCACCGACGAATTCTTCTCCGCGCAGATCGACCCCAAGGGTGCCGGCGAGCAGTCCGGCGAGCGCGAGGTCGAAGTGCTGATGCGTTCCCTGCTGACGCTGTTCGACCAGTATGTGAAACTGAACCGCAAGGTGCCGCCCGAGATACTGACTTCATTGTCGGGCATCGATGAGCCCGGCCGCCTGGCCGATACCATTGCCGCACACATGGCGCTCAAGCTGGACGAGAAACAGCGCATCCTGGAAATCGAGGACGTGCGTGAACGTCTCGAACACCTGATGGGTATCATCGAGGGCGAAATCGATGTGCTGCAGATCGAGAAGCGCATCCGCGGCCGTGTCAAGCAGCAGATGGAAAAAAGCCAGCGCGAGTATTACCTCAACGAACAGATGAAAGCCATCCAGAAAGAACTGGGCGAGATGGACGATGTGCCCAACGAAACGGATGAGCTGCAGGAGAAAATCGAAAAGGCCGGCATGAGCAAAGAGGCCAAGACCAAGGCGATGGCCGAGTTGAACAAGCTTAAGATGATGTCGCCGATGTCGGCCGAGGCCACGGTGGTGCGCAACTACATCGACTGGCTGGTGAGTGCGCCCTGGAAAAAGCGCACCAAGATCCGCCACGACCTGGTACGTGCGCAGACGGTACTCGACGAAGACCACTACGGGCTGGACGAGGTCAAGGAACGTATCCTGGAATACCTCGCCGTGCAGCAGCGCGTGCGCAAGCTGAAAGGGCCTATCCTGTGCCTGGTAGGCCCCCCGGGGGTAGGCAAGACCTCACTGGGCCGTTCCATCGCCCGTGCGACCAATCGCAAGTTCACCCGCATGTCGCTGGGTGGCGTGCGCGACGAGGCCGAGATACGCGGTCACCGCCGTACCTATATCGGTTCGCTGCCGGGCAAGATCATCCAGAACCTGTCCAAGGCCGGCGTGCGCAACCCGCTGTTCCTGCTGGACGAGATCGACAAGATGTCGATGGACTTCCGCGGCGATCCTTCTTCGGCCCTGCTGGAAGTGCTGGATCCCGAACAGAACAGCACCTTTGGCGACCATTACCTGGAAGTCGAATTCGACCTGTCCGATGTCATGTTCGTCGCGACTTCCAACTCGCTGAATATTCCGGGGCCGCTACTGGACCGCATGGAAGTTATCCGCATTCCCGGTTACACCGAGGACGAGAAGGTGAATATCGCGACCCGTTACCTGCTGCCCAAACAGGTCGGCAACAACGGCCTCAAGGAACAGGAGCTGAGTATCGAGGATGATGCCATACGTGACATCGTGCGCTTCTATACCCGTGAAGCCGGTGTGCGTAACCTGGAACGCGAGATCGCCAAGATCTGCCGCAAAGTGGTCAAGGAACTGTTGCTAAGTGACGACGGTGAGAAAATTACCGTGTCGACGGAGAACCTGGAGAAGTACCTGGGCGTGAAACGTTTCCGCTACGGGCTGGCCGAAGAACACGACCAGATCGGGCAGGTGACGGGCCTGGCCTGGACCGAGGTGGGTGGCGAGCTGCTCAGTATCGAAGCGACTATCGTGCCCGGCAAGGGACGCCTGATCCACACCGGCCAGCTGGGCGAGGTGATGCAGGAGTCCATCCAGGCTGCAACGACCGTGGTACGCAGCCGTGCCGAGGCACTGGGTATCGAGGAAGATTTCTACCAGAAATACGATATCCACGTGCACGTGCCGGAAGGTGCAACACCCAAGGACGGTCCCAGTGCCGGTGTCGGTATGTGCACCACGCTGGTATCCGCGCTGACCCGCATACCGGTGCGTGCCGATGTTGCCATGACCGGTGAGATCACGCTGCGCGGTGAAGTGTTGCCGATCGGCGGCCTGAAGGAAAAACTGCTGGCTGCACACCGTGGCGGTATCACCACCGTGCTGATCCCGGAAGAAAACCGCAAGGATCTCGCTGAAATCCCGGAAAACGTCAAGGAGAAGCTGGATATCCGCCCGGTGCGCTGGATCGATGAAGTGCTCGAGGTGGCGTTGCAGCATGCACCGGTACCGTTGACGGCTGAACCGGCCGCGAAAACGGAAGCAAAAGCAAAGGGAAAGGATAAGCCGGCCGGCAAGGGCAAGGCGCTCAGAACACACTGACCAGCTGTACACAAATTGCCCGCTTTCTGCGTAATCAGTATTCCTTTGCGCAGATAGCGGGCTTTTTATTTGACGTATCCCGAACCCGCTTGGTATAAAGCCCGCCACAGACGTGTCGGGAGCCCTGAATAATCATTTCGCGGTTAAATCCTGTACACTTTTCTGTTCCAGATTAACTTACTCCTATGTTGAGGGTCGCACTCGATGAATAAAGCTGAATTAATAGAAGCCGTTGCCAGTTCCGCAGATCTTTCCAAAGCAGACGCGACCCGGGCGGTGGATGCCGTGGTTGATAACATCACCGAGACCCTGCGCAAGGGCGACTCCGTGACACTGGTCGGCTTCGGAACCTTCGAGGTTCGTTCGCGCGCCGCGCGTGCCGGTCGCAATCCGCAGACCGGCGAGACGATCCAGATCAAGGCCTCCAAGGCGCCTGCTTTCAAAGCTGGCAAAGCATTCAAGGATGCCGTAAACTAGCGCGCTTTCCTGGGGTGCTTAGCTCAGCTGGGAGAGCGTCGCCCTTACAAGGCGAATGTCGGGGGTTCGATCCCCTCAGCACCCACCAGGGTTTTGGAGCGGTAGTTCAGCTGGTTAGAATACCGGCCTGTCACGCCGGGGGTCGCGGGTTCGAGTCCCGTCCGCTCCGCCATCTACCAGAACGGGCGTCCGACAGGGCGCCCGTTTTTTTTTACCGGTGCGCGTTACAATAGGCGCCGTAATTTTTACACTACAACAAGTACGAAACGGGAATACGTTGTCATGTTGCAAGCAATGCGTGAAAAGGTCATGGGGGTTCTGGGCTGGATCGTTATCGGTCTGATCATTGTCACCTTTGCCCTGTTTGGCCTGGGCTCCTACCTGCAGGACAAGTCGCGGGCCTATGCGGCCAGGGTCAATGACGTGGAGATAACTCCGCGCGAACTCCAGGAGACCTACCAGCAGCAGCGTGCACGGATGGAACAGATGCTGGGCGATGCCTTTGACCCGGCATTGATCGACGAGGACAAGCTGAAGAGCCGTGCCCTGGAAGCGCTGATTGAAAAGCAGCTGCTGTTGCAGGCCTCGCAGGAAGCCGGCATGGCAATCAGTGACCAGTTACTGGCCGCGCGCATCCACGCGATTCCTTCTCTCCAGGTCGACGGAAAATTTTCCGATACGGTATACCGGAACATGCTGACCCGGCAGGGGCTTGTTGCCGCTGAATTTGAAGCGTCGGTCAGGGCCGAATTGCAGGCGCAGCAGCTGATGAACGGTTTGTCGCAAACCACGTTCGTGACTGCTGAAGAAGTGGATAATGCGTACCGCCTGCAGGAACAGAAACGTGATTTCAGCTACATCGTTGTTGCCGCGGAACCGTTCAAGGCGGGAATCGAGCTCAGTGATGAGCAGATACAGGCCTATTACGACCAGCACAAGGCAGAATTTACCGTGCCGGAGCGCGTGCGCCTGTCCTACTTGCGATTGAATGGTGACGTGCTCGGCGAGGCTGTCGAAGTCAGTGAAGACGATCTGCTGGCCCACTACGAGGAAAGAAAACAGTCGCTGCTGACCCGGGAGCAGCGACGTGCCAGCCATATTCTGATCCAGGTGGAGCCGGGTGCCGATGCGGAAACCGTCAGCAAGGCCAGGGCCGAAGCGGAAAGCCTGTTGCAGAAGATCCACGCGGGCGAGGACTTTGCCGAGCTTGCCAAACAGCACTCCGATGATCCCGGTTCGGCAGCGCAGGGCGGTGACCTGGGTTTCTTCGAGCGTGGCGTTATGCTGCCGGAATTTGACGAAACCGTATTCACTATGAAAACCGGCGATGTCTCCGGGCCGGTCAAGACACAGTTCGGTTTTCACATCATCAAACTTACCGGTGTGCACGGCAGCAAAATCCCCACGCTGGAAGAAGTGCGTGCCGAACTGGTAAAAGAACTGAAACAGCGCCGTATCGATGACATGTTTTACGAGCAGCTGGAACTGTTGACCGATACCAGTTACGAAACGCCGGATTCTCTCGCGGCAGCGGCAGATGCGCTGGGGCTGGAAATACAGACGTCTGACTGGATTACACCGGACAAGGGAACCGGTATCGGCCAGTATCCCAAAGTACGTGCCGCTGCGTTCAGCGATGACGTACTGGAAGGCGGTAACAACAGTGAACCTGTCGAGGTCGGCCCTGCCGATGCGATCGTGGTGCGCGTCGAGGAACGGGAGGCTGCACATCCCGCGCCGCTGGAAGATGTCAGGGATGCCATTGTCAGCAAGCTGAAGCATGAGCTGGCCGCGGAACAGGCGGCAGCCAAAGGTGCCGAACTGCTGCAGAAACTGGCTGCGGGCGAGTCACTGGAAGCACTGAAAGACCAGGATTATTTCACCTATCGCAATGCCGAGGCTGTTACGCGGGCCGCGTCCGGTTTCGATCCCGAGGTCGCGCGCGAGGCATTCCGGCTGCAGCGGCCGCCGGAGGGAGGTGCGCAGGACAAGGGTATCCAGCTAACCAGCGGTGATTACGCCGTTATTCACCTGACCGCGGTGGTCGATGGCGATCCGGCAACCATGCCGGAAAATGTCCGCACCCAGCTGACGCAGGTGTTTGAGAACATGCGTCGCGCAATGATGCTCTCTGTCCTGGTTGACGACTTGCGCTCACGTGCCGAGATCGTGATTCCGGAAGACACCCAGTAACAACCCCTGATCACCGGATCTGTCACTATGCGTATCAAACTTCACTGGCAGATTCTTATTGCCCTGCTGCTGGCAGTCATTGCCGGTCGGCTGAGCGGTACCGACGGCACCTTGCTGGGCATACCGTTGTACCCGGTCTACGTCTTCATCGGCGCGCTGTTCATGAATGCGCTGAAGATGCTCATCGTTCCGCTCATCATGTCGTCCATTATCACCGGGGTTGCCGGTATCGGCGATTCACGCGGTCTGGGACGGCTGGGTGGCAAGACCCTGCTGTTCTATATGACCACCAGCCTGCTGGCTATCCTGATCGGCCTGTTGTTCGTGAACCTGCTCAATCCCGGGATCGTCAATGGCGAACCGGCTCGCCAGGTGCTGGGGCTGAGCCAGGAAGCGGCGGCCCTGGCCACCGAGAAAGTGCAGGGGCGCTCAGCTTCCGACCTGACCGATGTGTTCCTGAGCATGGTGCCGCCCAACGTGGTGGCCGCCGCTGCCGACGGGCAGATGCTGGGGCTGATTTTCTTCAGCCTGCTGTTCGGGTTTTTCATGACCCGTATCGATAAAGAGACTGGCAGCCTGCTGGGACGCTTCTGGCAGGGTGTCGCCGACGTCATGATGGGTATCACTACGCTGATCATGAAATTCGCGCCGCTGGGCGTGTTCGGCCTGGTGGCGAAGACGGTGGCCGGTATCGGCCCCGAGCAGCTCGATGACCTCGCGGTATCGCTGGGCACCTTTACCCTGAGTGTGTTGCTGGCGCTGGCGGTACATGTGCTTGTGACATTGCCGTTGATGCTGATATTTGTAGCGCGCGTCAACCCGCTGCGACACTACAAGGCCATGATGCCGGCGCTGCTGACGGCCTTCTCCACGGCGTCTTCATCCGCCACCCTGCCGCTGACCATGGAATGTGTGCAGGACAACGCCAAAGTTTCGACCCGCACCTCGAGTTTCGTCCTGCCACTCGGTGCCACGGTGAACATGGACGGGACAGCCTTGTACGAGTGCGTCGCGGCAATGTTTATTGCCCAGGCCTACGGGCTGGAGTTGAGCCTGACTACCCAGTTCACGGTGGTGCTGGTAGCGCTGCTGACTTCGGTCGGTGTGGCGGGTATTCCTGCCGCCAGCCTGGTGGCGATTACCATTATTCTCACGACCATCGGGCTGCCCGCCGAGGCCATCGGTCTGATCCTGGCAGTGGATCGCATACTGGATATGTTCCGCACCTCGGTGAACGTGTTCAGCGATTCCTGTGGCGCGGTGATTATCGCCCGCAGCGAAGGCGAGCAGGGTATCCTGAAAGGCTGATATTTGTGGGAGCGGCTTTCCAGCCGCGATAATCGCGGCTGGAAAGCCGCTCCCACATATTAACATTAGCCCAGCGGCGGCATGCCGGTGGTGTTATAGCCGGCATCCACGTAGGTCACTTCACCGGTAATGCCCGAAGCCAGGTCCGAGCACAGGAATGCGGCGGTATTACCCACTTCATCGATCGTCACATTGCGCCGCAGCGGTGCGGTCTTTTCCATCAGGTCCAGCATCTTGCGGAAATTGGTGATACCGGCGGCGGCCAGGGTGCGGATCGGCCCCGCGGAGATGGCGTTGACGCGGATACCGTCCGGCCCGAGGCTCTGTGCCATGTAGCGCACGTTGGCTTCCAGGCTGGCCTTGGCCAGGCCCATGACATTGTAGTTGGGCATGGTCTTCTCGGCGCCGTAGTAGCTCAGCGTCAGCAGCGAACCGTCGCGACCCTCCATCATGCGGCAACCGGCCTTGGCGAGCGCGGAAAAGCTGTAGGAGCTGATTTCATGCGCGACGCGGAAGCCTTCGCGGCTGACCGATTCGAGGTAGTCGCCTTCCAGCTCGGTGCGGGGTGCGAAAGCCACCGAGTGGACGATAATATCGAGATGATCCCAGTAATTGTCGAGGTGGTCGAAAACCGCATCGATTTCCTCGTCATTGGAGACGTCGCAGGGCACGGTGATTTCCGTGCCGCATTCGCCGGCCATTTTCTCCACGCGGTCGCGCAGCCGTTCATTCTGGTAGGTGAAGGCGAGTTCCGCGCCTTCCCGTTGCATGGCCCTGGCAATGCCCCAGGCAATGGACCGGTTGCTGGCGAGCCCGACGATGAGCGCACGTTTACCGCTTAGAAATCCCATGGCTGCTTATGACCTCTGCTGTATGATTCAGAGCGGTACGGTACCGGAAAAAAGCCGCCACTGGAAGACCCTGTGAATCCCGGGGTTCGCACCCTATAATGCCGGAAATGCGTGCGCCAGAACCGCTGTCTAATCCGCTGAACCCCGTTGCCCGATGGATACTCTTCATCCTGGCCGGCGTTGTGCTCGCCGCCTGTAACGACCAGCCGTGGAACAGCCCCTATCCGCCGGACCAGGCGGGGGCGAATATTCTTTATTCCTCGTTCAACGCCCGGCCCAAGCACCTCGACCCCGCGCAATCCTACAGTGCCAACGAAGCGGTGTTTACCGGGCAGATCTACGAGCCGCCGCTGCAATACCATTTCCTGAAGCGCCCCTACCAGCTGGAGCCGCTGACAGTCACGGAAATGCCGCGCCCCTATTACCTGGATGCCGAAGGCCGGCGTCTCGCTGACGACACGGCCGTCGAGGATATTGCCTTCAGTGTCTATGACATCAGCATCCGGCCGGGCATCCGTTACCAGCCGCACCCGGCCTTTGCGCGTGACGGGCAGGGTGAGTATGCCTACCACCGGCTGGACGCGGCGGCCCTGGACGATGTTGAAAACCTGGACGACTTCCCGCTCAGCGGCAGTCGCGAGCTGATTGCCGCCGATTACGTCTACCAGGTCAAACGTCTCGCCCATCCGCGCCTGCATTCGCCGATATTCGGGCTGATGGCGGACTACATCGCTGGTCTCAAGGACTATGCCGTCACCCTGCGCGAGGCCGACAAGGCACTGCCGGAAGCCCGCGTGCTCGATCTCAACCAGTATCCCCTCAGCGGCGCACAGGTGCTGGACCGTTACCGTTACCGCATCACCGTGCGCGGCAAGTACCCGCAGTTCCAGTACTGGCTGGCGATGCCGTTCTTCGCGCCGGTGCCCTGGGAAGCGGATGTGTTCTACAGCCAGCCGGGTATGAAGGAGCGCAACATCAGCCTCGACTGGTACCCGGTCGGCACCGGCCCCTACATGCTGACGGTGAACAACCCCAACCGCCAGATGGTGCTGGAGCGCAACCCGAACTTTCACGGCGAGCGTTACCCTGACAGCGGAGAAGCCGGGGATGCAGAGGCCGGCTACCTGGACGATGCCGGGCGCGAACTGCCGTTTATCGACAAGGTGATCTACAGCCTGGAGAAAGAGGCTATTCCGACCTGGAACAAGTTCCTGCAAGGTTACTATGACGCGTCGGGCATCAGTTCCGACAGCTTCGACCAGGCGATCCAGGTCGGCGGGGGCGGTGATATTTCACTGACGCCCGATCTGAAGGCCAGGGGTGTGCACCTGAATACCGCCGTTTCCACCTCGGTCTACTATATGGGCTTCAACATGCTCGACCCGGTGGTGGGGGGCGACAGCGAACGCGCCCGCCTGCTGCGCCGTGCCATTGCCATCGCCATGGACTACGAGGAATACATATCCATTTTTGCCAACGGCCGCGGCATCCCGGCACAGAGTCCGTTGCCGCCGGAGATATTCGGTTTCCGTGAAGGGCAGGCCGGTATCAATAATTACGTCTATGCCTGGACGGAGCGCGGCCCGCAACGCAAGCCGATCGCGGAAGCGCGCCGCCTGCTCGCCGAAGCCGGTTATCCCGACGGGCGCGATATCAAGACCGGCAAGCCGCTGGTGCTGTACCTGGATGCCACCGGCGGCGGTCCCGACGATTCGGCGCGCCAGAACTGGATACGCAAGCAGTTCGACAAACTCGATATCCAGCTGCAGATCCGTAACACCGACTACAACCGTTTCCAGGACAAAATGCTGAAGGGCAGGGCGCAGATTTTCCAGTGGGGGTGGAATGCCGATTACCCCGACCCGGAGAATTTCCTGTTCCTGCTGTACGGCAAGAACATCAAGTTCAAACACAACGGCGAGAACGCGGCCAACTATAAAAACCCCGAGTACGACCGCCTGTTCGAACAGATGAAGAACATGGAAAACGGTCCGCAGCGCCAGCAGATCATCGACCGCATGATAGAGATCCTGCGCCACGATGCGCCCTGGGTATTCGGTTTTCATCCCAAGCAGTTTGTGCTGTACCACGCCTGGTATTTCAACGCCAAGAGCAACCTGATGGCCAACAATACCCTGAAATACCGGCGCATCGACCCGCAACTGCGCGAGCAGCGACGTCATGAATGGAACCAGCCGGTACTCTGGCCGCTGGGTCTTGTCGCGTTGTTGCTGGTCCTGATGGTGGTCCCGGCAGTGGTCAGTTACCGGCGCCACGAAAACCGGCGCGTGCAGACGGTGCAGTCCTGATGTTTGCCTATATCATCCGCCGCACCCTGTATGCCATCCCGATCCTGATCGGCGTGAACATGATCACCTTCGTGCTGTTCTTCGTGGTGAACAGTCCCGATGACGTGGCGCGCATGAACCTGGGCATGAAACACGTTACCCCCGAGGCAATCGAAAAGTGGAAGGCCGATCACGGTTACGACCAGCCGCTGCTGTATAACGCCGACGCGCCGGGTGTCGAGCGCCTCACCGATACCATATTCTTCGAGAAGTCCGTCAAGCTGTTCGCGTTTGAGTTCGGTTCCTCGGATGCCGGGCGTGACATCGGTGCGGATATCAGCGAGCGCATGTGGCCGAGCCTGGCCATTGCCGTGCCGACGCTGCTGCTGGGCCTGCTGGTGCACGTCAGCTTCGCCATGCTGCTGGCCTTTTTCCGCGGCACCTACCTCGACCTGTCCGGCGTTATCCTGTGCGTGGTGCTGATGTCGATATCCGGCCTATTCTACATCATCGCCGGGCAGTACCTGTTCAGCAAACTGTTCCACCTGGTGCCGGTATCCGGCTACGAGCCGGGCTGGCAGGCCTGGCGTTTCGTTCTGCTGCCGGTACTGATCGGCGTGTTTTCCGGGCTGGGGGCCAGCGGGCGCTGGTACCGCACCATTTTCCTGGAAGAGATCAACCGCGATTATGTGCGCACCGCGCGCGCCAAGGGCCTGCCGGAACTGCGCCTGTTGTTCAGGCATGTGCTGAAGAATGCCATGGTACCGATCCTGACCGGCGTGGTGGTGATATTGCCGTTGCTGTTCATGGGCAGTCTGATCATGGAGTCCTTCTTCGGGATTCCCGGCCTCGGCAGCTACACCATCGAGGCAATCCAGAAACAGGACTTCGCCATCGTGCGCGCCATGGTGTTCCTGGGCTCGGTGCTGTACATCATCGGCCTGTTGCTGACCGACCTGTCCTACACGCTGGTCGACCCGAGGATACGCCTGTCATGATGTGGGTACTGCTGTGGACCGACGCCCTGGTGTTCGCGCTGGTTGCCGTCATCGTTACCTTTGTCCTGTACGCCCGCAAGCATGAACACATGCGCGCGCCCTGGCGCGAAGTGGTGCGCGGGCGTATCGCGGTGGCCGCGCTGGTGGTGTTGATGACCTATACCGTGACCGGGTTGCTCGATTCGGTGCACTTCCGCAAGGCGCTGCCCATGCAGGACGGTCAGCAGGAGGTCCAGTATGCCGGTGACGTGGTCAGCCTGCTCGACGGCCTGCTGGGTGACCTGGCGACACAGGTGGAAAAAACCTACTCCGCGCCATTCGCAACCACGCTGTATACGCGTGAGACAGTGATTGCCGAAGACGGCACGCAGCAACGCATTTTCCCTCGCCTCAAGTATGGCGGGGCACACCTCGCCGACCCTGTCTCCGAAAGGGTCGGCGATATCGCCCTGCGGTCACTGCGCGCGCTGGGTGAGGCGCTGCTGATTATATTGCTGCTGTATGCGCTGCTGTCGGCCTGGCTGGGTCGGCGCTGGAATACGGGTAGCGCCGCGGCCGCGCTGCGCATGCTGCGCGGGGAGACGGACGTGCCCTGGCGCACGGCCCTTGTCACGCTGTTCGTGTTCGTGTTCCTTGCCGCACTGATCGTCAACCTCGCCAGTGTCTGGCACGTGTTCGGCACCGACAAGGTCGGCAAGGACGTGCTCTACCAGACCATCAAGAGTATCCGCACCGGGCTGGTGATCGGCACCCTGACCACCCTGGTGATGCTGCCGTTTGCCGTGTTCCTGGGCATGATGGCGGGTTACTTCCGCGGCTGGGTGGATGACGTCATCCAGTACCTCTATACCACGCTCAATTCCATCCCCGGCGTGTTGCTGATCGCGGCTTCGGTGCTGATGATGCAGGTCTACATGGATACCCATCCGGAACTGTTCGAGACCATGGAGGAACGTGCCGACCTGCGCCTGCTGTTCCTGTGCCTGATCCTCGGCATCACCAGCTGGACCGGCCTGTGCCGCCTGCTGCGCGGCGAGACCCTGAAGCTGCGTGAACTGGAATACGTACAGGCGGCCGATGCCTTCGGCGTGGCCAAGGCCACCATACTGATGCGCCACCTGCTGCCCAATCTCATGCACCTGGTCCTGATTGCAGTGGTCATCGACTTCAGCGGCCTGGTGCTGGCCGAGGCGGTGCTGTCCTACGTCGGTGTCGGTGTCGACGCCACCACCATGAGCTGGGGCAACATGATCAACCGCGCGCGGCTGGAGATGGCGCGTGAACCGATGGTGTGGTGGTCGCTGCTGGCGGCCTTCAGTTTCATGTTCATGCTGGTGCTGGCGGCCAACCTGTTCGCCGACGCGGTGCGGGATGCCTTCGATCCTCGTTTACGGGCGCAACGATAATGACGCAAACCCTGTTACAGGTAGACAACCTGAGTGTCCGCATCGGCAACGGTGACAGTGCCATCCGCCCCGTGGACGGCGTGAGTTTTGAAATCCGGCGCGGCGAGACCTTTGCGCTGCTGGGCGAATCGGGTTGCGGCAAGTCGATGACCGCGCTGGCGCTGTTGCGGTTGTTGCCGCAGCCGGCCGGTGAGATCGTGTCCGGTTCGGTGCGTCTGGACGGCGAGGAACTGCTGGCGCTGACCGAGAGCGGTATGCGCGCCGTGCGCGGCGGCCGTATCGCGATGATCTTCCAGGAACCCATGACCTCGCTGAACCCGGTCATGACTGTCGGCGCGCAGATCGCCGAAAGCCTGGAACAGCACAAGAACCTGCGCGGCGAGGCGGCCCGGCAGCGGGTGCTGGAGTTGCTCGACGATGTCGGCATCCCGGATGCCGCGCGGCGTTTCGGTGAATACCCGCACCAGCTGTCCGGCGGCATGAAGCAGCGCGTCATGATCGCCATTGCGCTGGCCGGTGACCCGGACCTGCTGATCGCCGATGAGCCCACCACGGCACTGGACGTGACTATCCAGGCGCAGGTGCTGGACCTGATGCGCAAGTTACAGCGCGAGCACGGCATGGCGGTCCTGCTCATTACCCACGACCTGGGCGTGGTGTCGGAAATGGCGGACCGTATCGCGGTCATGTATGCCGGGCAACTGGTCGAACAGGCGCCGCGCGACGTGTTCTTCGGCAAGGCCCGCCACCCCTACAGTAAAAAACTGTTCGCGGCGCTGCCGGACAGCAGCAAGCGCGAACAGCGTCTCACCGTGATTCCCGGAACCGTGCCGCCGCTCAACCAGGTCTTCTATGCCTGCCGTTTTGCCGAGCGTTGCGAACGCGCCTGGGAACTGTGTAACCGTCAGCAACCGGACTGGTTCGCTGTCGATGCAGAGCAGGGCGTGCGCTGCCACCTGGCCGATCCCACCCTGTCCCCCCCGACGAGCAGCGATGAGCAGGATGCCGTTGCTGTGGCCCGTTCGCAGCCGTCCACGGCGCCGCCGCAGACACTGCTCGAAGTCAACGGACTGAAAATTCATTTCCCCATTCAAAGGGGATTGTTCAAACGCGTGGTCGGGCAGGTGCGCGCCGTCGACGGCATCGATCTGGCAATTCCCTCCGGCCAGACGCTGGCGCTGGTCGGCGAGTCCGGCTGCGGCAAGACCACGGTGGGCAAGGGTATCCTGCAACTGCTGAACGTGACCGCGGGCAGCGTCTGTTTTGAATCGGTGGAACTGACCCAACTGAAGGGCGAGGCGTTGCGCAGCCGGCGCTCGGACTTCCAGATCATCTTCCAGGACCCGTACTCTTCCATGAACCCGCGCATGAGTGTCGGCGATATCATCGAAGAGGGCATGATCGCGCAACGTATCGGTGCCGGGAAGGCCGAGCGCCGGCAGCGTGTGGCGAAATTGCTGGAACAGGTCGGCCTGCGCCCCGAGCATATCCACCGCTACCCGCACGAGTTCTCCGGCGGCCAGCGCCAGCGCATCTGTATCGCGCGTGCGCTGGCGGTCAATCCCAAACTCATCGTCTGCGACGAGCCCACCAGTGCGCTGGATGTCTCGGTGCAGGCACAGATACTCAACCTGCTGCAGGATCTGCAAAATGAACTCGGTCTGTCCTTCCTGTTCATTACCCACGACCTGTCCGTGGTCGCCTACCTTGCCGACCGTATCGCGGTGATGTACCTGGGGCGCATCGTGGAGGAGGGCAATGTGGAGGATGTGCTGGAGAACCCCCGGCACCCCTACACCGAGGCCCTGCTGTCGGCAGTGCCCCGCGTCAATGACGGTGACGGGCGCAAGATCATCCGCCTTGAAGGGGACCTGCCCTCACCCTCGAACCCGCCCACGGGCTGCCACTTCCACCCGCGCTGCCGGCACGCGCAGGCGCAGTGCAGTGCGGAATATCCGCCGGTCAGCGAAGTGTCCGGGACGCACCAGGTGCGGTGTTATTTATGGGACCGGCAGACCGGCAGCGTGCCACCGGAGTAGAATGGCACGACCGGCCCGTGATGGTGTCCGGGTAATCGCATGCTTACGAGGCAGGTTCTTCGCGCATGAAACTGGGTGGATCAATTCGTATCGTGGGGCTGCTGAACATCGGCTTCAGCCTGACGATGTTACCGCCGTTGCTGGTCTCGGCCTGGTACCAGGATGGCCAGTGGCTGCATTTCTTTAAAGCTTTCCTGATCGGTTTCAGCGGAGGCCTGGTGGTCTGGTTGCTGGCAAGAAACCAGGACACCACACTGCGGCGCAAGGACGGCTTTGTCGTCGTTACCCTGTTCTGGATTACGCTCAGTCTGCTGGGTGCGATGCCCTTTGTGTTCGGGCCGCACCTGGGTTTTATCGATGCCCTGTATGAAGCCGTGTCGGGGTTTACCACCACGGGTTCGACGATCCTCACGCATATCGATGCGTTACCCCGCTCGATGCTGTATTACCGGCAGCAGCTGCAATGGCTGGGCGGTATGGGGCTGGTGGTGCTGGCCGTGGCGATCCTGCCGCTGCTGGGTATCGGTGGCATGCGTATCTACCGCGCGGAGACGCCGGGGCCGATGAAAGATGAAAAAATCACCCCGCGACTGGCCAGCAGTGCGCGGGCATTGTGGGTGATCTATGTGTCACTGACCGTGGCCTGTGCGCTGGCCTACTGGCTCGCAGGTATGACGCCCTTCGATGCCATCACGCACAGTTTTTCCACCATATCGACGGGTGGCTTTTCCACTCATGATGCCAGTCTCGGTTATTTTCAAAGCGAGCTGATCGAAGTGATCGCCACTGTCTTTATGTTGTGCGGTGCTATCAACTTCAGCATCCATTTCACCGCATTCAGGAACGGTTCATTGTCCCCCTATATGCGGGATGTCGAGGTCCGGTCGTTTTTGCTGTTCGTGCTCGCCGCCCTGCTGATGGTGGCCTCGGTGCTGTGGCTGAGCGGGGAGTACCCGAGCCTGCCGCATGCCCTGGTCAACGCTGACTTTGAAGTGGTGTCCGTCATCACCAGTACCGGCTTCGGCGCCGACGACTTTACGCATTGGCCCCTGTTCCTGCCGGTATTCCTGATCTTTATCAGTTTTATCGGCGGCTGTGGGGGTTCCACCGCCGGCGGCATGAAAGTGATGCGCGTGCTGTTGTTGATGAAGCAGGGCATGCGCGAAGTGGATACGCTGGTGCACCCGCGCTCGGTGCGGCCGGTCAAGATCGGCGGACGCACGCTGAGCGAGCGCACGGTACAGGCGGTGTGGGGCTTCTTTGCCATCTATGTCGTGGTGTTCGTGCTCCTGACACTGGCCATGATGGCCACCGGGCTGGACCAGGTCAGCGCCTTTGCCGCGGTGGCGACGTCGATCAACAACCTGGGTCCCGGACTGGGCGAGGTGGCGTATAACTTTGCCTCGGTGAGCCCGGCCGCCAAGCTGATCTCCATGGTTGCCATGCTGCTGGGACGGCTCGAGATTTTCACCATCCTGGTGCTGTTCACGCCGGCCTTCTGGCTGGAGTGATTTCCCTGCAATTCCTGTGGCCTGCCGGGGGGTTCCCGCTTCGGCATCATGCTAGAATTCTGCGACTTTTTTATTAACCGGGAAGACCGCCATGACAAGCAAATCCTTTCACCCGCCGGTGCGTACGCTGATGGGGCCGGGCCCCTCGGACGTCAATCCACGTATCCTCGAAGCCATGTCACGCCCTACCATCGGGCACCTGGACCCGGCTTTTGTCGGCCTGATGGACGAGATGAAAGGGCTGCTGCGCTATGCCTTCCAGACCGACCATGAACTGACCATGCCGGTATCGGCGCCGGGTTCGGCCGGCATGGAGACCTGCTTCGTCAACCTGGTCGAGCCGGGTGACAAGGTGGTGGTGTGCCAGAACGGCGTGTTCGGCGGTCGCATGAAAGAGAACGTCGAGCGTTGTGGCGCAACCGCCGTGATGGTCGAGGATGAATGGGGCAAGGCGGTCGATACCAATAAGGTCGACGAAGCCCTGCGCGCCAACCCGGATGCCAAAGTGCTGGCTTTCGTGCACGCCGAAACCTCGACCGGGGCCTTGTCGGATGCAAAGACCCTGGCGGAAATTGCACACCGGCATGATTGTCTGGTCATTGCCGACTGTGTCACCTCACTGGGCGGCTCGCCGATCATGACCTCCGAATGGGGGCTGGATGCCGTGTATTCCGGTACCCAGAAATGCCTGTCCTGCACACCTGGCCTGTCTCCGGTGACATTCAGCGAACGTGCCGTGGAAGCCATCAAGCAGCGTAGCAGCACCGTGCAAAGCTGGTTCATGGACCTGAACCTGGTGCTCGGCTACTGGGGCGGTGGTGCAAAGCGCGCCTACCACCACACGGCGCCGGTCAACGCCCTGTACGGTCTGCACGAGGCGCTGGTGGTGCTGGAAGAGGAAGGCATCGAGAACGCCTGGCAGCGCCATACCGACAACCACATGGCCCTGCGTGCCGGTATCGAGGCGATGGGGTTGAGCTTCGTGGTCGACGAGGCGGACCGCCTGCCGCAGCTGAACGCTGTTTCGATTCCCGAGGGTGTCGATGATGCCGCGGTGCGCGGTCGCCTGCTGAACGAATATAACCTGGAGATCGGCGCCGGCCTGGGACCGATGGCCGGCAAGATCTGGCGTATCGGTCTGATGGGTTACGCGAGCAATCGCACCAACGTGTTGCTGTGCCTGGGCGCGCTGGATGCCGTGCTGTCGGGTATGGGTGCGCCCATCAAGAGCGGGGTAGCGGTGGAAGCCGCGATGCAGGCTTACGCCTGAGAGCCTGAATGAAAAAGGGGACGGCCAGTTGGCCGTCCCCTTTTTTGTGCCGGTTGTCAGCCCGGCCTGCGCCGGCATGACGAAAGATACCGCTATTCAGACTTTTCCTGGTGCGTATCGCCGGCAGTCTCTGTTGCCGGTTCAGCAGCAGCCTTGTCAGCCGCGCCGCTGTCCGGTGTCGCTGCCGGCGGCTGTGCCGGTGCCGCCGGCGCGGTCATTTCGATATTGGCGCCACTGCGCAGCTTGGCAATGTACTGCTGTACACGCTGTTTCTGCACGAAGGTCTGCAACTGCGGTTTCACCTGCTCGAAGGCCGGCGGGGTGGAAGCGCGCTTGTCATCGAGAATGATGACGTGCCAGCCAAACTGGGTCTGTACCGGTGTCTTGGTGTACTGGCCTTTTTCCAGACCCGCAGCGGCTTCGGAGAACGGCGCCACCATCTGCTTGGGTGAGAACCAGCCCAGTTCGCCGCCGGTCTTGCCGGACGGGCCGGTGGAATGCTCTTTGGCCAGTTCCGAGAAGTCCGCGCCCTTGTCCAGTTCGGTGATCAGATTTTTCGCCTCATCTTCGGTCTCGACCAGGATATGCCGTGCCTTGAACTCGTCACCCTGCGGCACCTGCTCGGTGTAGATTTTTTTCAGTTCTTCATCAGTGATCGGGTTGCTCTTCAGCTCATGCTGAATGGCCGCCGATGCCAGCACCGCGCGCTGCTGTTGCTCGATCTGCAGCTGGATCTTGCTGTCCTTGCCCAGACCTTCCTGTTCGCCGCTCTGGCGTGCCAGCTCCAGGTTGATGACTTCGTTGAGCACCGCATTGCGGCTCATCATGGGGCTGCCCGGTTGCCGTGCGTGCATCTGTTGCAGGTAAAGGTCCACTACAGCCTCGGTGATCGGCTTGCCGTTGACACGGGCCAGTACCGGGCTGGTGTCGTTGACGGCTGTCTGGGCAGCGGCTGTCGGTGTGCTGTTGTGTGAGTTCATCGGCAGCTGGTCGCAGGCAGCAAGCAATCCGCCGGCAGCCAGTGCAAGAGTGAGATAACGAAGTTTCATGGTTCCTTCCTTATAAGGGTTTTATCAGTCAATCAGGATTCCGCTTCCGCGGGTGTGGATGCCTTAATACTCAGGGCGTGGATCTCGCTGTGCATGATGTCGCCCAGCGCATCGTATACCAGCCGGTGGCGCTGGATAAGGTTTTTGCCGGCAAAGGCGTTGGACACAATCTCGACGCTGAAGTGACCGGCACCGCCGGCGCTGGCGTGGCCGGCGTGTTTGGCACTGTCATCGATGATGTTCAGTGCCGCGGGTGTGAATTCGCGGTTCAGGCGCGTTTCGATCATGGTAATGCGTTCAGCTGTCATCAGGGCAGTACTCGCTTGAAAGGTTTGACGTCGATGTGCGCGTAAACGCCGGCGGCGACATAGGGGTCGGCGTCGGCCCAGCGGCGAGCGTCTTCCAGTGAGTCGAATTCCGCCACCACCAGGCTGCCGGTAAAGCCGGCGGGGCCGGGGTCTTCACTGTCGATGGCGGGATGCGGGCCGGCCAGGATCAGGCGGCCTGCGTCGCGCAGCTGCTCCAGGCGTTGAACATGATCGGGACGGGCCGCCAGCCGTTGCTCCAGGCTGTCGGGCACATCCTGGCTGATAAAGGCGTACAGCATCAGGATTCTTCTTCCACTTTTTCGTGGTCTTCAATGTAGCGGCTGAGATAGAAAGCCTGGCCGATCACAAAAGCGAAGGTGATACCAAGCATGCCGAACAGCTTGAAGTTGACCCAGATCTCTTCGGAGTAGTTGAACGCGACGTAGAGATTGAGTACGCCGACCCCGATGAAGAAACACACCCACAGAAAGCTCAGGCGCAGCCACACCGGGCGCGGTGCCTGGATTGCGTGGCTCATCATGCGCTCCACCAGCGGCTTGTCGCCGACCCAGTGGCTGCCCAGGAATACCATCGCGAACAGCCAGTTGATGGCGGTCGGTTTCCATTTGATAAAGACCGGGTCGTGCAGGAACAGCGTAAGGCCGCCGAACACCAGCAGCAGGCCGAACGTGACCAGGTGCATTTTTTCAAAGCGCCGGTGCTTCAGCCAGAAGGCGCCGGTCTGTACCGCGGCAGCGGTCATCGCCACGGCGGTCGCCACATAGATGTCGAACATCTTGTAGGCGATAAAAAACAGCAGGATGGGGAAAAAATCGTAGAGAAATTTCATCAGTTATTTAACGTCTGTCAATCCGGTTCCGTCCCGGCTCAGTGCAGGGATCGGTTCACACTCCATTTTCTGTAGTATCGATCCATCACTTCACGCACATGGGGCGGGTAGTTTAGCAAGTCCATCTGTTCCATGCCCTGTGTAAAAAAGCCCGGCGCGTCTTCCGGCAGGTGTTCGATCAGTACCGCAAATGCCTCGTCCATGATGTCCGGCTGGTGGCTGCGGGTTGCCACAATGGCCCGGTTCAGGTGCAGGATGCGCCACGGCCGCCCCGGGTTGCTCTTGTCCAGGTCCTGGCGGATCAGTGAGGCGGTGGCCTCGATCACCTCTCCCATGGCGCGGTACAGGGTCAGCAGTTCACCCGCTTCCTGGGTACGGTTGGCGGCCCGTGCCAGCGCATCGGCGACCGGTTCCAGGTTGATCAGCTCACCGCCGTGACGCCCGATCCAGCATGCCATGGCTATAGTAAACGCTTGCAGTGTGTCAAAAACCTCAGGAAGATCAAGGTGATTGGCCCAGTGCAACGACTGGTCGAACAGCTCCAGCGCGTATTCGCCCAGTTCTGTGACACCCTCGGCGCTGGCGGGGTTCCCGCCGGTTGCCGCAGCGCCGCGGCTGAGGCTGGCCTCGGTGCGCTGCATGGCGTCGTACAGCTGTGGAAAAGTCTCGACCAGCAGTGGCGGGGAGGACTCGCCAGGGCCGGATTTATCGTCCCGCAGCTGCCAGGTCTCCAGCAGCTCGGCAAGCGGTTCGGTGAGCTGGTCGCGAAAATTGTCGACAACAGGTTCGGGAAGTTTCATGGGCAGCATGGTACCGGATCGGAACACTTCTCGCAGGGGGAGCGGCGCAGGCGGCGCTCCGGTACAATGCGGGGGATGTGCTGCTTTGATTTACACAGTCATTCGACCGCCTCCGACGGTACCCTGAGCCCTGCCGAGCTGCTGGTAAAAGCCCGTGGCGCCGGTGTCGACGTGCTGGCATTGACCGACCACGACACGCTGGACGGCATCGCCGAGGCACGGGTTGCCGCGCGGCAGCAGGGTGTGGGGCTGATTGCGGGGGTTGAGATTTCCGTCACCTGGAAGGCCATGACCCTGCATGTGCTGGGCCTGAACGTGGACCCGCACAACCCGGCCTTACTGGCCGGTTTGCAGACCTTGCGGGACACGCGGGACGAGCGTGCACGGGAAATCGGCCGCAAGCTGGAAAATCGCGGCATCCCCGGTGCGCTGGAAGGTGCCGACCGGTTGTCGCAGGGCAAGATCCTCAGCCGTACCCATTTCGCGCATTTCCTGGTCGAGAGCGGGCGTGCGACCTCGGTGCGCGAGGTCTTCAGACATTACCTGGTGAAGGGCAAGCCCGGCTACGTGCGCGGAGAATGGGCGCCGCTGGAACAGGCACTGGGCTGGATCAGGGATGCCGGCGGCCTGCCGGTCATCGCGCACCCGGCGCGCTACCGCCTGACGCGCACCAAACTCAGGACCCTGCTCGGTGAGTTCAGCGACTGCGGCGGGGTAGGCCTGGAAGTCGTGTCCGGCAGCCACAGCCGTGACGAGACCCTGCACATGGCTGCCGTCGCGCGTGAGCACAAGCTGTTCGCCTCCTGTGGTTCGGACTATCACGGGCCGGAAAAGCCCTGGGTGGAACTGGGTGGCCTGCGCCGTTTCCCGGACGGTTGCATCCCGATCTGGCAGGCCGAAGGCTGGCCGGCGGCGAGCGCGGCGTGAGCCAGTTTTTCGCGATCCACCCGGATAACCCGCAGCCGCGCCTGGTACGGCACGCGGTGGAGATCATCCGTGACGGCGGCATCGTGGTGGTGCCCACCGATTCCAGCTACGCCATCGCCTGTCACCTGGACGACAAGAGCGCAGTGGAACGCATTCGCCGCATTCGCGAACTGGAGAAAAAACACAATTTCACCCTGGTGTGCCGCGACCTGTCGGAAATTTCCAACTATGCGCGCGTCGACAATGCTGTCTATCGCCTGCTGAAGGCGAAAACCCCCGGCCCCTACACCTTCATCCTGCGTGCCACCGCTGTCGTACCGCGCCGCCTGCAGCACCCGAAACGCAAGACCATCGGTATCCGTTTTCCCGATCACGCCGTGATCGCTGCCTTGCTGGCCGAGCACGGCCAGCCGCTGATGAGCGTGACGCTGATGCTGCCCGGCAACGACTACCCGGAAACCGATGCGGAGGATATCCGTGACAAACTGGAGCACCAGGTGGACCTGATCATCGACGGCGGTCACTGCGGGGTGGAACCGACCACGGTTGTCGACCTGACCGGGAGTGTGCCGCTGGTGACACGGCACGGTAAAGGCTCGACGGAAGGTCTGGCATGAGACATACGCTGACAGCAGGTATACTGGGGTGATGTTACGCGTCAATCTTGCCCAGCAGATCGCCGCCTGGTTGCTGCCGGTACTGCTGGCGGTCACTGTGCATGAAACCGCGCATGGCTGGGTCGCGCGCCGTCTGGGCGACCGGACCGCGGAAATGCTGGGGCGCCTGACCCTGAACCCCTTCAAACATATCGACCCGGTCGGCACTATCCTGGTGCCGGGTATCATGCTGCTGCTGCCGGGTAGTTTTATCTTCGGCTGGGCCAAACCGGTGCCGGTGGACTGGCGTAATTTCCGCCACCCCAAGCGGGACATGGCCTGGGTGGCGCTGGCGGGACCGGTCTCGAACCTGCTGATGGCGGTCGCCTGGGCGCTGACTGCGCGTTTTGCGCTGGGGCTGTCAGCGGAAAACCCGGTGGCGCTGCCACTGTTATTCATGGGCGTGGCGGGCATGTTCATCAACACCTTGTTGATGGTGTTGAACCTGCTGCCGCTGCCGCCACTGGACGGCGGGCGGGTACTGACGGGGTTGTTGCCGGGACCCTATGCGTATAAGTTTTCACGCATCGAACCCTATGGCTTTATTATCCTGATCGCCTTGCTGGTGACCGGCGTGCTCGGCGTGGTGCTGTGGCCGGTCGCCAGCCTGGTGCTGAGCATGCTGGCCTCGGTGGCGGGTATGAAGGCCAATTATTTCCAGGCGATATTGTCGGCACTAATGAATTCATGAGGAGTTGATTCACTTTGACCAGCGAATCCAAAAACCGTGTCCTGTCCGGCATGCGACCTACAGGCCGCCTGCACCTGGGGCACTACCACGGGGTGTTGAAAAACTGGGTTAACCTGCAGCACGAATATGAGTGCTTCTTCTTTGTTGCCGACTGGCATGCCCTGACCACCCACTACGAAGACCCGCAGGTGATCCGCGCCAGCGTGATGGATATGGTGATCGACTGGCTGGCCGCCGGCGTGAACCCGGCCAGTGCCAGGATCTTCGTGCAGTCCGAGGTGATGCAGCACGCCGAGTTGCACCTGCTGCTGTCGATGATCACCCCGCTGGGCTGGCTGGAACGCGTGCCCAGCTACAAGGACCAGCAGGAAAAACTGCGTGAGCGTGACCTGGCGACCTACGGTTTCCTCGGCTACCCGCTGCTGCAGAGCGCCGACATCCTTATCTACAAGGCCGGTTCGGTGCCGGTCGGCGAAGACCAGGTGGCGCACGTCGAACTGACCCGGGAAGTGGCGCGGCGCTTCAACCACCTCTACGGCCGCGAGCCGGACTTCGAGGACAAGGCCGCCGCCGCCATCAAAAAGATGGGCAAGAAAAACGCCAAACTGTACCGCGAGGCGCGCAAGCGCTACCAGGAGCAGGGCGACCAGGAAGCACTGAACGTCGGCCGTGCGTTGCTGGAAGGGCAGGGCAACCTCGCCACCGGTGACCGCGAACGCCTGTACGGCTACCTGGAAGGCAGCGGCCGCATCATCCTGCCGGAGCCCGAGGCCCTGCTGACACCGGCCTCGAAAATGCCGGGGCTGGACGGGCAGAAAATGTCCAAGTCCTACGGCAACACCATCGCCCTGCGCGACGACCCGAAAGACATCGAAAAGAAACTGCGCACCATGCCCACCGACCCGGCACGGGTACGCCTCAAGGACCCGGGCAACCCGGACAACTGTCCGGTATTCCAGTTGCACCAGGTCTACTCCGACGAGCACCGCCAGCAATGGGTGCGCGAGGGCTGCACCTCGGCCGGTATCGGCTGCCTGGATTGCAAACAGCCGATCATCGACGCCGTGCTCAGCGAACTTGCGCCGATCCGCGAACGCGCCCGCGAATTCGAGGAAGATACCCAGCTGGTGCGCAACATCCTGCAGGAAGGCTGCGAGGCGGCGCGCGAGGTCGCGGAACAGACTATGGATGAGGTTCGGGCTGCAATTGGTTTAAAGTATTGAGAAAATGCTGATAAATTCGTCATTGCGAGCGCAGCGCGGCAATCTCATAACGTGGAATCAGTTGTCTGGAGATTGCTTCGTTCCTCGCAATGACGAAATCGGGCCTGCCGAGGCGCTTGTTCCCATTCCCCCTGCCGGCGTTTACAATGCTGCAAACCCCATGAGCGAAGTGCATGACCGAAACCCCAGCGCCTGCTGAACAGGCCCCTGAACAAACCGAAATGCCCTTCGCCTACGTGCAGGGTGAGGCGCTCACGACTCTGCCAAGAGACCTCTATATCCCGCCGGATGCGCTGGAAGTCTTCCTGGAGGCTTTCGAGGGTCCGCTGGACCTGCTGCTGTACCTGATACGGCGCCAGAACCTCGACGTGCTCGACATCCCCATCGCCGCGATTACCACCCAGTACATGGACTACATCGACCTGATGGAGGATATGCGCCTGGAACTGGCGGCCGAGTACCTGGTGATGGCGGCCATGCTGGCGGAGATCAAGTCGCGCATGCTGTTGCCGCGCCCGGTGGAGACCGACGAGGAAGAAGACCCGCGTGCCGAGCTGGTGCGCCGCCTGCAGGAGTACGAGCGCTACAAACAGGCTGCCGAGGATATCGACCAGTTGCCGCGCGTGGGCCGCGATGTATTCCCGCTGGAACTGCAGGCGCCGGAGAAACAGGTGGTGCGCAAGCCGCCCGAGGTGAGCCTGAAGGAACTGCTGGTTGCGGCAAAAGAAGCCATGACGCGCGCCGAGATGTTTTCCCACCATCACGTGCAGATGGAACCGCTGTCGGTGCGCGAGCGCATGTCGGCGGTACTGGAGCGCATCGGCAGTGACCAGTTCACCGCGTTTACTTCCCTGTTCCGGCCGGATGAGGGGCGCATGGGCGTGGTGGTGTCACTGCTGGCGGTACTGGAGCTGATCAAGGAATCCCTGGTCGAACTGGTGCAGTCCGAACCTTTCGCGCCCATTCATATCAAGGCCGCCGGCTCGACGGCGGTACTGGAAGACGACCTGGAAATCACCGCCGCCGGTGAGTCCTGAGACAAGAGAAGACGACATGAGCGAAGCAAGCATCAAACACGTTGTCGAGGCCGTGCTGCTGGCGGCCGGCAAGCCGCTGGGCATCGAGCAGTTGCTGGAGGTTTTCGGCGACGGTGAAAAGCCCGACCGGGACCAGCTGCGTGAGGCCATCGCCACCCTGCAGGAAGAGTATGCCGAACGCGGTATCGAGCTGGTGCAGGTTGCCAGCGGCTGGCGCGTACAGGTCCGGCAGAGCATGGAACCCTGGGTCTCGCGGCTGACGGAAGAAAAGCCGGCGCGCTATTCCCGCGCCCTGCTGGAGACACTGGCGCTGGTCGCCTACCGGCAACCCATCACGCGCGGCGAGATCGAGGATATCCGCGGCGTCAGTGTCAGTACCTCGATCATGAAGACCCTGCAGGAACGCGAGTGGGTGCGTATCGTCGGTCACCGCGATGTGCCCGGACGTCCCGCCATGTACGGTACCACCCGGCAGTTTCTGGATTACTTCAACCTCAAGGGGCTGGACGATCTGCCCTCGCTGATGGAACTGCGTGACATCGATTCCATCAACGCCGAACTTGAGCTGGCCCTGCCGGGTGAGGCACAGGTGGTAACTGCCGAGGATGAGGAAGCCGGGAGCGAAGAGGCTGCGGTTGCCGATGAAGCACCGGTCGTGGTGCAGGTTGCCGTCGATACGCCGGAAAGTAACGACACCATCCATTAGCCGCTTTTAACCGGCACAACCCTCCATCCGTTATTCCGTTCGCGGTTTCTTGCTAGACGCGCAGTACGGTGAATTCACCGGTGCAGTTGTTCCTGCACAGGCGGCGGTAGGCGTTCTCGAGTTCATCCTCGCGCGTGACGCGAATCGATTCGTCGGGTCTGACCGGGGTTTGCGGCACCAGCTCGACGGGGAGCCCCAGGACGCGGGCGGCGTGTTCGGCATCTTCGTAGGTGTGCAGGAATAAAAATGCTTTGGACATGCAGTACCTCGTACTCCGGTTACATTCAAGCAAATTTCAAACGCGGCCGGCGCCAGTCTGCGCCGGGGTAGCGATTATGGCTGAGCCGGTTGCCCGCTACAATATAAGCGTTTGAAAAATAAATATAATTATAAAACACAGCAGGTTTCGCGCTTTTCTTCCCAGGCCACCTTTAGCAGGCAACGGAAGCCATTGAAATACAAATGGTATGCGGGTGCCGCTCAGGGTAAAAAAATTCCCGCCCGCACGGTAATGGCAGTTACAATTCCCTCCATGGAAGAACGCCTGCAAAAAGTGCTGGCGCGCGTCGGTATCGGCTCGCGGCGCCAGATCGAGGAATGGATTCGCGAGGGGCGGATCGAGGTCAACGGCAAACCCGCACAACTGGGTCTGAAAGTCAGCGGTCACGAGCGCATCGTGGTCGATGGCAGGAAAATCCACCTGCAGTCCGAAAAGCCGGTGACAGCCGAAGTGCTGGCCTACCACAAGCCGGCCGGCGAGGTATGCAGCCGCAACGACCCGGAAGGCCGCCCCACGGTTTTTTATGCACTGCCCAGGCCGAAAGCGGGCCGCTGGATAAGCGTCGGCCGCCTCGACATCAACACCTCCGGCCTGCTGCTGTTCACCACCGACGGTGAGCTTGCGCATCGCCTGATGCATCCCTCGCAGGAGATCGAACGCGAGTACGCGGTACGCCTGCTCGGCGCGGTGAGTATGGAGATACAGGAACGCCTGATCCAGGGCGTGCAGCTGGAAGACGGCATGGCGCGTTTCACCGCCATCGAGGATTCCGGCGGCAGCGGCGCCAATCACTGGTACCACGTCATCATCAAGGAAGGGCGCAACCGCGAGGTGCGCCGCCTGTGGGAATCGCAGGGGATCACCGTCAGTCGCCTGTCGCGGGTGCGCTACGGCCCCATCATCCTGGAACGCAAACTGCGCCCCGGCAAGTCCCGGCCGCTGACCTTCAGGGAACTCAAACAACTTTACACGGCCGCCGGCCTCAAGCCGCCCCGCACCTGAGTACATTATGCATCGATATACAATGCCCCGTAAAAACACCCGCCGCGCAGCCGGCGCCCTGCGCTGGCGCCGCACCAAGATTATTGCCACCCTCGGCCCGGTCTCCGCGTCCAGTGACATGATCGAAAAACTGATCGCCGCCGGCGTCAACGTGGTGCGCATCAATATGTCGCACGGCGAGCCGGACATACACCGCCAGACGATACGCCGCGTGCGGCGCGCGGCGCAGAAGGCCGGACGGCATATCGCCATCCTGCTGGACCTGTGCGGTCCGAAGATACGCGTAGGGCACTTCGAGCACGGCAGCATCACCCTGAAGACCGGCCGCACCGTCACCGTGACCACCCGGCCGGTGGTCGGCAGAGCAGGCCTTGTCCCGTCCCAGTACCGCAGCCTGCACAAAGATGTGCGCCCCGGTGAACGCATCCTGCTGGACGACGGCAAGCTGGAGCTGCGGGTGCTGGCGGTCGAGGGGCGCGATGTCAGCTGCCGGGTAGTCGAGGGTGGCGTGCTGTCCGACCACAAGGGCATGAACCTGCCCAACTCGGACCTGTCGGCCGCCGCGCTGACCGCCAAGGACCGCAAGGACGTGCAACTGGCGCTGGAGATGCAGGTTGATTTCGTGGCGCTCAGTTTCGTGCGTTTCGCCAGGGATGTGCTGCAGCTCAGGCGCTACATGAAACGCCTGGGCGGGGAAATCCCCGTCATCAGCAAAATTGAACGCCCGGAAGCGCTGTGTGAGATCGACGCCATCATGGAGGCCTCCTACGGCATCATGATCGCGCGCGGTGACCTGGGTATCGAGATGCCGGCCGAGAAAGTGCCGTTGATACAGCGCGACCTGGTCGCGAAGGGGCGTCAGAAAGGCGTGCCGGTGATTGTTGCCACGCAGATGCTGGAATCGATGATGCAGAACTCACGGCCGACGCGTGCCGAGGTTACCGATGTGGCGGGCGCCGCGTTGTTGAGTACCGATGCCGCCATGCTGTCAGGCGAGACCGCCGTCGGCGCGTTCCCGCTGCAGGCGGTAAAGACCATGGACCGGGTGCTGCGCGAGGTGGAGCAGCAACAGTGGCATGAAGGCCGCTTTGCCGTCGAGCCGATCGCCGACCGCGGCAGCAAGCAGCACGTGGTACGCGAATCCATGGCGCACGCGGCGGTGCAGCTGGCGCGCGACCTGGAGATGGAAGCCATTATCGTTCCCACCCACACCGGCAACACGGCGCGCATCATGGCCTCGCACCGGCCGCTGGCGCCCACTGTCGGCGCCTGTTCGGAAGCCGCTATCTGCCGGCAGATGGCCCTGCACTGGGGCATCGTGCCGGTGCGCATCGAACGCTCCGCCAAGCGCGACTGGCGCAGTATCTGTCTGCATATCTCCAAACAGTGCAAGCTGGGGAAAAAAGGACAGGATGTGCTGCTGGTTTCGGGCTTCAACGACGATCCTGCACAGGATGAACCGGTACTGAAGCTCCTGCACCTGTAAGGGCAGGCGGCTGTCGGGCATGACCACGCAAAGCTACGACCTGCTGATTATCGGCGCCGGTGTATCCGGCACCGCGCTGCTCTATGAGACCGCGCGCTACACCGACATTCAACAGATCGGCGTCATCGAAAAATACGCCGCCCCGGCGCGCGTCAACTCCCTGTCCAGCAACAACAGCCAGACCCTGCACTGCGGCGATATCGAAACCAACTACACGCTGGAAAAAGCGCTCAAGGTGCAGCGCGCGGCGCGCATGCTGGCCAGCTATTGCCTGGCCCAGCCGGACCACGAGCACCTGATCTACCCGTACCCGAAGATGGTGCTGGGCGTGGGCGCGCAGGAATGCCGCCTGCTGCGCGAACGTTTCGAACTGTTCAGCCCGCATTACCCCAACCTGCAACTGCTGGACCAGAAGGCGATCGCCGCGATCGAGCCGGCGGTTGCGGTGCAGGCCAACGGTCAGCTGCGTGACGAGGAAATCATTGCGCTGGGCTCCACCGATGAATACACCGCGGTGAACTTCGAGGCCCTGTCGCGTTCCTTTGTGCGCCGTGCGCAGCAGGTCGAAGGCAAGACGGTCGATGTGCACTATAACGAGAACGTCAAACACATCCGCATCGAAGAGGGGCGCTTCCTGGTGGAGACCGGCAGTACCTGCTACCAGGCCCGTGCGCTGGTGGTCTGTGCCGGCGGCCACAGCCTGAAACTGGCGCAGGACCTGGGCTACGGCCTGCACTACTCCTGCCTGCCGGTGGCGGGCAGTTACTACTTCACGCCGCAGGTGCTGAACGGCAAGGTATACACGGTACAGAACGACAAGCTGCCGTTCGCCGCCATCCACGGCGACCCGGATGTACTGGTGCCGGGCAAGACCCGTTTCGGCCCGACCGCGTTGATCCTGCCGCTGCTGGAACGCTACAACCTGGCGACGCTGCCGGACTTCCTGCGCGTGTTCCGTTTCGACCGGCGCGTGGCAAGGGTGCTGTGGGACCTGTTCCGGGTGCCCGACATCCGCAACTACATGCTGAGGAATATCCTCTTCGAAGTGCCGCTGATCCGCAAAATCCTGTTCCTCAAGGACGTGCGCAAGATCGTGCCGGGCCTGCGCTACCGTGACCTGTGCTTTGCGCGCCACGTGGGCGGTATACGCCCGCAGCTGATCGACAAGACCCAGCGCAAACTGTTGATGGGGGAAGCCAAGATCGATACCGGCAAGGGCGCCATTTTCAACATGACACCTTCTCCCGGCGGTACCTCCTGCATGGAGAATGCCGAGATCGATATGCGTGCGATTACAAAATACCTGGGCGCCGGCATCGACGAGCAGGCGTTTCGCACGGAACTGCTGGGTGAAGACAGCGAACACAGCTTTGCCGACTTCACCGGCCGGCTGCTGGACGAGGACAGCCGTGACGCGGCGGGCCGGCTGCGGCGCCTGTGGCGCCGCTTCAGGCGTCGGGAGTCGGATTGATGAGTGTTGTCTGGGAGCGTACCGTCGGCGCCACCCGTTACCAGGTACGCCACGCCGGTCGCAGCGTGCGCCTGTATACCAACGGCGTGCTGCACAGCCAGTACAACCCCGGGCGGCCGCTCACCGGCAGTGTCTGGGACCTGTTGTTCCTGCCGGCCTTCTTTTACCCGGCAGGGCATATCCGCCGCGTGCTGGTGCTGGGTGTGGGTGGCGGTGCCGTGCTCCAGTTGCTGCGCCGCTTCATACAGCCGGAGCTGCTGGTTGGTGTGGAACTGAACAGCGTTCACCTGTCGGTAGCGCGGCGTTTCTTTGCGCTCCGCGGCCGGGATGTGCAGCTGGTGCAGGCGGATGCCGTCGCGTGGGTGAAACAGTACCGCGGACCGGGCTTCGATCTCATTATCGATGACCTGTTCGGCGACTGCGACGGTGAGCCGCAGCGCGCGGTACACGCCGGGCCGCGCTGGATAAAATCCTTACTGCGCTGCCTGTCCGACGACGGTGCGCTGGTGTGTAACTTTGCCTCGAGCCTGGAACTGTCGGTGTGTGGCTGCCTGACCGATGCCGGGCTGCGGCGGCGTTTCAGTTCGGCCTTCCAGCTCAGCACCGCGCAGAACTACAATGCCGTCGGCGTTTTCCTGCGCCGGCCGGCGACCACCCGGCAGCTGCGCGACCGGTTGCAGCGCATCCCGGCACTCGACCCGCGCCGGCGCAGCTCGCCGCTGAACTACCGTATCCGCACCCTGTCACTGGCGCAGCAGCCACGATGAGTGACCGTCACTACAGCAAGGACGACATGCTGCAGGAGACGGCCCGCATCGGCTGGCCGGAACTGGAGCCGCATTTTGCGCGCGGCGTAGTGATCCGCGTGGCCGGTGAGCTGGACCTGGTCGAGGTGGCGACCTGTTTCGCCAACGACGACCGGGCGGCGGTGCAGGACTGGATCGAGGCGGGGCAGGTCGGGCCGCTGGACACGGCCACGGCAAAAGACTGGCGCAGGCGCGAGGCTGAACTGTGGGGCGTGGTCGTGGCGCCCTGGGTGGTGGTGCAGGAACGCAACAACTGACCGGGGTACCCGGGCCGTGGACTTATCCACAAAATCTGTGGATAAGTTTGTGGATTACTCGGTGAAAAATCATTTTTATGCGGTTTTTTATAGTCTCCGCCTTAAATCGATCAAATATTCATCAATCTGTAATATATCTTTTATAACAATAAGATACGACTCCTTCTTAAGGGCTGTCAAAAGGTCAGGCGGGTTTTGTTCTGTGATTTTCGGCATTGCTGTTGTACTGTGTATAACCACTCGCTTATATGCCTTTAACAGGCACAAATAGCTGCGGTTTTCAACGGCGGTAAGCGGTAACATTCGGGCCCAATCAGGTACACCAGCCAGGAGAGATATTGTGTCGAGATGGATAGGGTTAGTTGTTGTTTTGGTATTGTCCGGCTGTGAATCGATGCAGATCAGCTACGATTACGATGGTAACGCGGATTTTTCCACCCTGCACAGCTACAACTGGCTGCCGGCACCCGAACTCAAAACCGGGGCTCCCAAAGTGCAATACGGCACCCTGCTGGAAGCCCGCCTGAAGTCGCTGGTCGATGAGCAGCTGGCAGCCCGGGGTTTTGCGAAGAATGCCGAGAATCCGGATTTCCTGGTGACCTACCATGTTGCGGTCGAGGACAAGGTATCCGTCACCTATATCAATGAACTCTACGGCTACGGCCCGGGCTGGGGTACCAGCTACCGGCGCAACATGCTGCATCACGGCTACCCGGGCACCACGGCCATGGTCAATGAGTACCAGCAGGGCACACTGATCCTGGACATGGTGCGCAACAGTGACAAGCAACTGATCTGGCGCGGCACGGCGGTGGCCGAGGTCTATCCCGACCTCAGCCGGGAAGCGAAGGAAAAACGCCTGCGCGATGCGGTCGAAAAACTGCTCGCCAACTTCCCGCCCCCGGCAACCGGCTCGAACTGATGGGCGTTACCATCCGCGGCCTGCTGCTGGACCAGGGCGGGGTGGTGCAGGAGCGTTTCGCCGTGGTGTACGCGCCGAAGAAAAAGAAACGCCTGCCTGCCAGCTGCGTCGAGCTGATGGACTCCGAGCAGGCCGCACTGGGCGCCGCCATACCCGAGCGTAACCGGTATGCCGCCGTGGTGGCCGGGCCCTCCACCTCGTCGGAGAGCCAGCAATTGTATTACCTGGTACGCTGGCTTGAGTGAGCCGGCCGACCCTACAACCGTTCTGAACTGATACCCCATGCAGATATCCGATCCTTCAAGCCCGCCGGGCGTGGCCTGGCTCAGACTGGGTTTCCGGCCCTTCTTCCTCGCGGCCGGCGCCAGTGGTGTACTCGCCATGCTGGCCTGGTTCCTGGCGTACAGCCTGGGCATGTCATTTTCTTTCGCCGGCCTGGCGCCGATGACCTGGCATGCGCACGAAATGATCTACGGTTACAGCCTGGCGGTCGCCGCCGGTTTCCTGCTCACCGCGGTCGGTAACTGGACCGGCCGTCCGACATTGCAGGGCACGCCCCTGTTGTTGCTGTTCCTGTGCTGGCTGGTGCCGCGCCTTTTGCTGGTGGCGGGGAACGACGCCCTGCTGCCGGTCGCCGCCGGTTTTGATCTGCTGTTTCTGTCGCTGTTCACGCTGGTTATCACGATTCCGATCGTGCGCGCAAAGCAATGGCACAACCTGGCTATCGTCATCAAACTGGCATTGCTGGCGGCGAGCAACCTGGCGTTTTACCTGGGCGTGAGCGGCTACCTGCAACAGGGTGTCAGCTGGGGCCTGTACTCCGGCCTGTACCTTGTGATGGCGCTGATTTTCATGCTCAGCCGCCGGGTGTTGCCGTTCTTTA